>DATNQN010000123.1 GCA_036703985.1 Leptolyngbyaceae cyanobacterium | reverse complement strand
CCCCCCATCCCCCCATCTCCCCACCCCTACTCGGTGCAAATTTAACAGAATTAACCGATTGGGTAAAACAACAAGGACAACCAGCATATCGAGGTCGTCAATTACATCAATGGATTTATGAAAAAGGAATCCGTAATCTTGCCGAAATTACAGTTTTTCCCAAACAATGGCGAGAAGATTTAGCAGACATAAACATTGGTCGAGCAACTATTCATTATCGCTCAGTTGCCAGCGATGAAACCGTCAAATATTTACTCAAACTTGACGATGGAAACATCATTGAAACTGTCGGTATTCCCTCCGAAAAACGCTTAACTGTTTGCGTTTCTTCCCAAGTTGGTTGTCCAATGGCGTGCGACTTCTGCGCCACCGGCAAAGGCGGTTTCATTCGCAACCTAGCCCGCCACGAAATAATCGATCAAGTTCTCACCGTTCAAGAAGATTTTCAACGTCGCGTCAGCCACATTGTCTTTATGGGTATGGGCGAACCATTATTGAATGTAGATCATGTAGTTGGAGCCGTCAAATCCCTCAATCAAGATGTCGGTATTGGACAACGAGGAATCACTATTTCTACGGTTGGCATTCCTGGTAAAATTCGCAGTTTAGCAGAATATCAATTGCAAGTTACTTTAGCAGTTAGTCTGCACGCATCCAATCAAACTTTACGAGAAAAACTAATTCCCAGTGCCAAACATTATCCGATCGAAACTTTGCTATCCGAATGTCGGGAATATGTAAAAATAACTGGCAGAAGAGTAACTTTTGAATATATTCTCTTGGCCGGATTAAATGATTTACCAGAACACGCCCAAGAATTAGCTGAATATATAAAAGGTTTCCAAAGTCACGTTAATTTGATTCCTTACAATCCCATTCACGAAGCTGATTATCAAAGACCCAATGCTAAACGCATTCAAGCTTTCGTATCAGCTTTAGAAAAGCGACATATTGCAGTTAGCGTCCGCTATTCGCGAGGATTAGAAGCAGATGCCGCTTGCGGACAATTAAGAGCAACTAAAGGATGAAGGATGAAGGCTGAATTCAGAATTCAGAATTCAGAACTCAGAATTCAGGAGTAAGGAAAGGAGTCAGGAGTCAGAATTCAAGAGCCACAAAATTTTCTCTTTCCCCTTTTCTCCCTTTCCCCTCTTCCCCTAGCCCCTAGCCCCTAGCCCCTCACAAACCAGGGCGTATCCCATAATGACGATAACGCCAATAATCTTGCAAAATCCTGTCGTGATCGAAACAAAGATTGGGGGGAACTCGCCAAGATTCAAACACGCCGATTCCCTTGGCATCATCCCCCGCGTTCGGTTCCCCGGTAGCTGTAGCGATAAACACCACGCTCATCGTATGCTGGCGGGGGTCGCGATTCGGGTCTGAATAAACGTGAAACTGTTCGATTAAATCTACTTCTAAGCTAATTTCCTCCAGGGCTTCCCGTCGTGCTGCCGTTTCCACGGATTCTCCATAATCCACGAAACCGCCAGGAATAGCCCAACCGAGGGGTGTATTCTGACGTTCAATTAAAACTATCGGTCGATGCGGACGATCGATTAATTCAATGATGATATCGACTGTAGGAGTAGGATTTCGGTAAGTCACGAGGCAAAAAATCTGAAAAAAGCGATTTACACGCTCTCAGCATAGCGCTCGGTCAGTCGTAAATCCAGTTACTTGCCTAAAGTGCTTAAAAAACAACTTAGACTTCGGCACATTGGAAAGCTGCTTCTACGTGATAATGTCGTATCGTCTGCTTCTTATAGCTTATTTTTTGAATTAATTATGCCGTTTCCCAGATCGAGTGGCATTTTGCTGCACCCCACTTCCTTTCCCAGTCGTTTTGGCATAGGAGACTTGGGTTTTGAAGCGTATCGCTTTGTAGATTTTTTGGCAGAAGGCAAGCAACAATTTTGGCAGGTCTTACCTTTAGGGCCGACAGGCTATGGTAATTCTCCTTATATGTGTTTTTCGGCAATGGCGGGCAATCCCCTGCTGATCAGCCCGGAAAAGCTGCGAGACGAGGGATTTCTAAGTGATGGAGATTTGGCAGATTTGCCGGAATTTCCCGCCGATCGGGTAGATTACGAATTAGTAATCAAAATAAAAATGCCCCTGCTTCAAAAAGCCTGCGAGAATTTTAAAATCAAAGCCTCCCCATCCCAACAACAGCAGTTTGCCGGATTTTGCAGTAGCAAGGCTTATTGGTTGGATGACTATGCTTTATTTATGACTTTCCTGGATACCCATGAAGGTGCAAGCTGGCATACTTGGGAACCGGAACTTGCCAAACGCGACCCAGCCACTATCGATCAGTTGGGGCGGCGACTCAATGCAGAGATTATTTTTCATAAATTCGTTCAATATGAGTTTTTCCGCCAGTGGTCGGAACTAAAAACCTACGCTAATATGCGGGGCATCCAAATTATTGGCGATATTCCCATTTACGTAGCCCACAACAGCGCCGATGTTTGGGCCAATCCCCAAATATTTTGTCTGGATGAAGAAACCGGAGAACCAGCACTCATGGCAGGGGTACCACCGGATTACTTCAGCGAAACCGGGCAATTGTGGGGCAATCCGGTTTATAACTGGGAACAATTACAGAAAGATAACTTTAGCTGGTGGGTGCTGCGCTTCCAGTCGATGCTGGATTATGTAGATATCATTCGCATCGACCACTTCCGAGGATTCGAGTCTTACTGGGCAGTGCCAGAAGGAGAAGAAACCGCTATTAATGGTGAGTGGGTAGAAGCACCTGGGGCGGCGTTGTTTGAAGTCGTGAAAGAGAAATTAGGTAAATTGCCGATTATTGCCGAAGATTTAGGCTTAATTACCCCAGAGGTAGAGGAACTGCGCGATCGATTTGAATTTCCCGGTATGAAGATTTTGCAGTTTGCCTATGGTTCTGACCCGGGCAATCCCTATTTACCTTTTAATTATCCCCGCAACTGCGTAGCTTACACGGGTACCCATGACAACGATACGACCGTGGGATGGTTCGATAAGTTATCAGATGATGAAAAGAATCACATCCTTAACTATTTGGGTTGTACTAGCGGAGAAATCCATTGGGATTTAATTCGAGTAGTTTATGGTTCTGTAGCCAACCAAGCAATTATTCCTCTCCAAGATGTTTTCGGTTTAGGTAGCGAAGCGCGGATGAACAAACCGGGTGTGGGAGAGGGTAACTGGGAGTGGCGCTATCGATGGGAAGCATTGGATGGCCAAGTTAAAGGGGCTATCTTTTCCGGGTCTCAAGAACCTATTTGGCAAAGTTTTCGGGAATGCCTGAGGATTTTAACCGAAATCTATGGCCGTGCCCCTGTTACTTCCTAAAAAAGAATTGCTAAGCACAAATTTCAGATTTGAGAGCGAATTTTTGCATCAAAAATCTGAAATTTGCCTTAGGACTTCGGATTAACTTTAAAGGTGACTTCTTCCACCTGACCTGGAGCTCCCAATTGCTTGGCTTCGCCTTCATTGACAGCGACTACTACTCCACCGGCATTACCAGCTTTCACTACTAGTTCTTGCTGGGCTATCCAAGTACGCTGGGTACCTTCAGGCAAAACCCCTTCAAATTCTTTTTTGCCATCTACCATCACGCGAATCCAAGATTCGGCTTTTAAGGTAACCCCTACTCGGACGGGTTGGTTTGTTGAAGGCATATTAGTGGCTACGGCTGAAGTGACCAGAGCCAAGCTATTGGAGTTAGAGTTAGGGGGAGGGTTAGTTTTAGCTACTTTAGATGGTTCTGGTGTGGTAGTTGGTTTTGGGGCGTTATTCGCAGTACCCATCTGAATACCGGAACTGTTCACCATGTGAGACAGCCCGCTCACGGCGAAGATAATCAATAATACGTAAACAAAGTAGAGGTGTATCGGTCTCAGCTGAGGGGCGCGGAAAGTATACCAGGTAGGTCTGAGTAGCTGAAAACTCTGTCCGGTAGGGAAACTGCTGGCAAACTCCGCGCCGTTCAAGCCTAGTACATCTGCATATTTTTTAATAAAACCCTTAATATAAATGGGTTCTGGCAATTGTTCGAGGTTAGCTTCTTCAATGGCGTTGAGTAGACGCGCTTGTACTTTTGTTTTAGCTGCTACTTCGTCTAGAGATAAGGATTGTTCCTGGCGCAGATAGCGCAGGTAACCTCCCATCTCTGTTAGTTTCTCGGCTCTTTGTTTTTCAAGATAAGGAAGTAAGTTCTCCTTTTTATTCTTGTTTTTATTCCTCTTCATACGTTGCGTTCCTTGACATCCGCTGGCTAATCTATGGTACAAGCTGGTTTGGTAGGCAGTTAACAGAGTTTGTAAGCGTGACTGGTTTTTAGCATTGCTCCTTGATAGTGAGGTTTTACCAGATGATCTATCGATCGACAGGCTAATTTGCCACAGTTGCAATTTAGAGGATTTTAGGCAAATTATCTGTTATTGGATAGAGCGATCGGTTAAGTTGGGGTTCGCCTTTTGTAAAAAATCGATTTCATCTTCGGTGAGATGACGGTATTTTCCAGGCAATAAAAGCTCCTTTCCGGTTTGTAGTTGAATTGGGCCGATCGCGACCCGATGGATGTGAATCACTGGATATCCCAGCAATTCGCCTACCCGCCGAATTTGCCGATTTCTCCCTTCTTTGAGAACTATTTCTAGAAGAGTTCGATCGCCTGTTGGCCTTGTTTTGAGGATTTTGACTCGTGCGGGTAAAGTTTTTTGACCATCTAAAACGACTCCCTGACGCCAAGTTTGGAGGACGCTTTCGGGAGGTTGACCGTGCACCCAGACTTCATATGTTTTAGCAACTTTATGCTTCGGATGAAGCAGGCGAAAAGTTAAGTTGCCATCGTTCGTCAATAGTAATGCCCCTGTAGAATCGGCGTCTAAGCGTCCCACCGGATGAATTCCCGATTCTCGTCGCAGTTCTTTTGAAAGTAGGTCTAGAACTGTATCGCGTCCTTGGGGATCGCTGCACGTAGAAACTACTCCACGGGGTTTGTGGAGTAGTAGGTAAACGTGCTGAGGACGATTGGCAACTTTGATGAGTTTGCCATCGACTTCTATGCGATCGCATTCCGGATCGGCTTTTTGTCCCAACTGGACTGGCGTGCCATTGACACTTACGCGCCCAGTGAGAATCATTTGTTCGGCTTGACGACGGGAGGCTATACCCCATTGAGAGAGTATTTTTTGCAGCCTTTCTTGCATGGTGGGACTGCTAAAATTTTTGTTCTTAGTTTTTCAGGTGTTAACCTAATTTCGTTAAGGATATAGGTAAACTATGTACAAATATTACCCGAATCGAGGAAAACTCTTAACTTATATTTATGTCTCATGCCCCCTTGAATGATTACTCGTACTCGGAAAGTCCGGAAACCATACCACTGAAACAAAGTCGTATTATTAGCTCCGTGCTTTCCCCATCTGTACGAATGTGGCTGCGATCGCAGGTAGAACAGGTAGAAGACCTCCAGGTAAAGATTCAGGGGGGAGACCGCCTTATCCTTTCCGGTCATGTTCCCAACGTATCCCTATCGGCTCGCCGCGCCGTCTATCAAGGGTTGCATCTCCGACAAATTCAGATCGCGGCACAAGCAATCCGGATTAACTTGGGCCAAATATTAAAAGGCAAGCCTCTACGTCTGTTAGCCCCAGTACCTGTCAATGGTGAATTAGTCTTGGAAGAAACAGATTTGCAAGCGTCTTTAGCAAGTAATTTGCTACCTGGGGCTTTAAATGAGTTTCTCGTAACCCTGCTCAAAGCGGGTGGATTGCCAAACTCAAATGATGTTCTGAAAAACCGACAAGTTATTTGGCAGGAAATTACCATCGACTATGGAAAAATTCAACTTAAAGGTACTGTCACTGATGATAATAAATCAGATGACTCTTTTCCTATACTGATTTGCACTGGTATAGAAATAGCAAATGGTAACTATTTACTACTGACGGAGCCTCAAATTAAAGGGCCGTTTGGCTCGAATGTTACTTTTGCCAAACCTGTAGAAATTAATTTGGGTTCGGATGTGGAAATTGAGGAACTAACCTTAACTCCGGGTCGGTTAATTTGTCGCGGTCGTCTGTTGGTGAGAACGGATTGAGGGAAAGGGGAAGAGGAAAGGGTCTCCGGGGCAGGGGGAAAGGGAAAGAGTATACAGGGGAGGAATAGTTGCTTTGTATTCAACTTCATCCTTTATCCTTCATACTTCATCCTTTCCCCTTGCCTTCACTTGGGCAAGAGGGGTAAAAGCAAAGTAACGAAATAGTAAACCAGGGGAGCGGTGAAAACGTAGCTGTCGGCACGGTCTAGGATGCCGCCGTGACCTGGGATGAGTTGTCCGGAGTCTTTAACCCCTGCATCCCGCTTCATCATTGACTCGGTGAGGTCTCCCAAAAGACTGGCAATGCCGATTAGCAACCCTAAGGCAACGCCAGTTAAGGGCCAACCCGACCAATCCAGATACCAAGCGCCCGCGACGGCTACGGCTACGCTGGCGCTGACGCCAAAAACGGCTCCTTCGACGGTCTTTTTGGGGCTGATGTCCGAAAGGCGGGTTTTACCGAATAATCTTCCAATCGTGTAAGCTCCGATATCGGCTGCCCAGATACAGCCAAATGAAAGTAAAGTGATGGTCAAACCTTGGGGCAGGATTTTAATATTTGTCCAGGTTTGGGGCCAATATCCGCCTAGAGGTAGGTTGCTGACTTCGCTACCAAGCGATCGCAATCTGACCCAATAGCTGGGCAAATAACCGCCGTAAAATAATCCTAATACGGAGGCGGAAATATCGGCGATGGTGGCAAATTTTGGCTGAAATAGCAAATAGAAACAGATTAACGTGCCGGCGACTGGAAATATGGCGTCTGCTAAGTCATGAGATATGGTAGAAACGATCAGCAAAACCTGGCTGACGACCAATGTAGTTTTGCCAGCGGGCGCTATTCCCTTAGCTCGCGCTAGCTGAAAATATTCTAACTGGCCTAAATAGACGATAATGCCAAAGCATAGGGTGAAATACCACCCTCCTAACAGGGTCATTCCTAAAGCAAGGACGATCGCGATAATTCCGCTAAGTATACGAGTCCAAGGCATGAGACGATTTTAGATTTTAGATTTTAGATTTTAGATTTTAGATGGAATCGAAAATCTAAAATTTCTTTGTTTCAGTCTAGCTTTTCGCCACTCAGGATAAAAACTGGATTGACGGATGCCAGCGTTTGATGAGTACCCCGCGTTTCCAAACGATTGACGGCAGATTGTACTACTTCTATATTGCGAACTTGTAAATGAGAGAAACTTTCCGAGATGGCGTAAAGACTTTCTAAATTACTGGCAGTGGCGACTATTCTTCCTTCGGGTTGCAAATAGTGCCAAACTTGTTGCAAAATTTCTTTGATCGGGCGTCCTCCTTCAATGCAGACGCGATGGGGTGGCAACGAGATATCTTTGAGGCATTCTGGGGCGCTACCTTCAATGACTTCTACGTTTGCTACTTCAAAGCGATCGCAGTTACGTCGGATCAAACTGGCTACTTCTTCATCTCGTTCTATGGCGACGATCTTGCCTTTGGGACAAAGCAACCCCGCTTCTACTGGGATCGTACCAGTCCCCGCACCAATATCCCACAACACTGAATCTGGCTTCAGTCTGAGGTGAGACATGATGAGCAATCGGACTTCGCGCTTACTGAGGGGAATACCGGGTAAGCGATCGAACAGTTCGTCAGGAATGCCGGGAGTAATGTAAGGCCAGAGTTGAGAAGCCATCGCATACAAGTGGTTGCTTACTTTAGTTTATCGGTTGGGTGTCGCAGTTTAACATCGTGCCAAAATTTTATTATCTATACAAACAGCAAACAGCAACGATTGCGGTCTTATCCAACCAATCTCTGCTTATCTTAAGAAAGGATTTGAGTGCAAATTAAGTAATAAATAAACAAAATACTTCTCCTTTTGATAATTGCTCGATCGAGTAGTAAATATTCATTATGAGTAAAGTGCGGTAGGAATTTCGGCCAAATGGCCGTTGCGAATCGTCATTAATTACCGTTAAGTTGTTTGTTGAATAAGTGCGCTCCTTACAGCGCATTGTCAATCGGCGTAAATTTTAAAGTTACCGTTTAGTTTTTTCGTAGAAACTCTGGCTTTATTTAGATGATTAAAAATATTCAAATTTATTATCCAACATCAAAATACATTCGTTTATTGAATTAATAAATTATCTAATTAAATATAAAAATTAACAAAAATAATGGTGTATTTTGTCGCAAAATAACCTAATATAAGCAGACAAATGTTCGGGGTGACAAACTTTTAATAGGGAGTGTATATCAAATTCACCTAACTTGCAATTTTAATACTTTATTATGCAACTAAAAAGAAAGTTAAATGAAAAACAAAATTTGAAGCCATCTTTTTTTCAACCAAAATGGTTATATATTTACTATTTTTTGGCAGCTTTCGATATATGTACTGTGTTAGTAAGCTTGTTTGTCAATCACCAGATTAAAAATAGTTATATTCAATCTATACAAGTCAACCAAGAATGGGCTACTCGCTTGGGTCATTACTCTAAGTTAAGTCAACTAGCTGCAAAAGTAAATGCTCCAGGTAACGATATTTTTGATTCGCAGAATGTACCATTAGAATCAAAAAGATTACAAGCAGCTTTTCAAAAATTTCAAAAACAAATAACATTGCTCAAACAAGACTTAAAAGACAATGTAAATCCAGAACACTCAAAGATTATTTTAAATGATTTGGATTCATTAGAAACAGCAATGGATAAGATGATCCGGGAAGCTAACTTAATTTTTGATTATTTTAATCAGAGCCAGCCTGAAATGGCTGGTAAACGTATGGCAACAATGGATCGCAAGTACAGCCAAGTTAATATGGCATTAGATAAATTAAGGCAAGATGTAACAGAAATTCAACAACAAATTTTAAACCAGCAAAAAAATTTTACAAAAATACTAGGATTTTATGAATATGTAGTGGCAATTTTAATATTAAATATGATTTTTATTTTCATATTTTACGGACATAAATTAGCGCGAAATATCGCGTTAAACTCCCAATTAAAAGAGAAATTGATTGGGGATTTACAGCTAACAGAGTGTGAATTAAAAGCCAAAACAAATCAGCTAGAACAAGCTTTACATCTAATTCAGCAACAAACCTTCCAAGTAGTTCAAAATGCTAAGATGGCTACTTTAGGTGAAATGGTGGCTGGCGTTGCTCATGAAGTTAATAATCCAGTTAACTTTATTCATGGTAATTTGGTTCATACTCATGAATACATTCATAATTTGCTCCATTTAATTGAACTATACCAAAAATATTATCCTAAACCAGTACCTGAAATTAAGAGAGAAATTGAGTCAATTGAATTGACATATTTGCGGGAAGATTTGCCTAAAATAATTGATTCAATGGAAGATGGAATAGAGCGCATTCGTAATATTAGTTCAAGTCTACGAATTTTTTCTAGAGTAGACAGCGAGCGGGCTATTCCATTTAACATCGATCGGGGAATTGACAGTGCTATCCTCATTCTTAAATACCGTCTGAAAGCTAACGAATTTCGTCGAGAAATTAAAGTAGTGAAAGAGTACGAAAATATCCCGCCAATCGAATGCTTTCCCGGACAGCTAAATCAAGTTTTAATTAATTTATTAGCTAATTCGATTGATGCGATTGACGAGAAATTTGGCAAAATTAATCATCAGCATACTCTGAGTCCTACAATCTGGGTTCAGATTACCCAACCCGAGAAAGAAAAATTTATTTTGATTCGGGTTAAAGATAATGGGGTAGGAATGTCTCAGGAATTAAAACAACGAATATTTGAACATATATTTACTACTAAACCCGTCGGAAAAGGTACTGGTTTGGGATTACAAATTTCTCGTAAAATTATTATAGAGCAACATAGCGGAGAAATTGAAATTAATTCGATTGCTGGAGAAGGAACCGAGTTTGTGATTAAACTTCCCATTTACCAAATATAGCTAGGGACTAGGGGCTAGGAGTAAGAGTTTGGTGCAACTAATAATGCCTTAACCGCCTTGACGGTTGCTATAAACAAAATAAATGATGATTTAGACTTACATATTTTGAGGAAGGAAAGAGAGGGTAAGGGGGAAAGTGGGTAAAAATATCAAAGTTAATTCAAATAAAACTTTTGGTGTGTTGGCTTTTTGGATTAATGGCATAAGTTCTATAAACATTAACCATCGAATATCATCCTTGGTGAAAATGAATGTCGGTTTTAATAATTTGGTTAGCCAATTTTAAAGCATCTGCTGAAGTTGAAATTTTTCCCTCGATTCGCGCTAATTGAATTTCTGTTAAAAGTTGACCGATTTGAGGGCTAGGTGGCAGATTGAGCGCTTGCATTAAGTCTTTGCCATTAATTAATTGAGTGGGATGGGCTACTTGGTCATTAGGATCGAGGTAGCGATCGATTAAAGATGCTAAAGATTCGATTTGAGTACCGGTGGCGACAGCTACGACTGTTAAGGCTGGGAAAACCGCACCCACTTCTTGAAAGAAAAAATACTGTTCTCGCAAAGACAAGTTAGGCGATCGCAATTGGGGTAAAAATTTGAGGATAATATTTACAGCGCGAATTTCTGGGACGCTGTAAGTCATCCGCTTCATAAAATCCTCAATTGAGGAATTCGCGATCGCGATCTCAGAACGAGTGTAGTTGAGAGTGACTGGTAAAGTATGAAGTTGGAAAAGCCAATTTTCGGGAATTAGCAGACTAGCATATTTGGCGATCGCGATCCAAGTTCGCTTGGCATCTGCCGCTAAACCGGGAATAGTAGAATATAATGCCGCTGACAAAGTGGGCCAAACTTGACTGAAATTGGCAGTAGCGCGATCGATTTCGGCTAAGATGGCCAAATTTCGAGCCGTGATATTATCGTGCAGAATCCATCGCAGGATACCATCTTCCCAAGCAGCAGATAGCCAGGGAGTACCTTGGGGACTACCCAGGAGGTAGCTTAATTCTACTCGCACTCGTTCGGCGGCAATTTGAGAAAGTTTGGGTGCTAATTCACCGATCGCAGATCGAGTTTCTGGTGCGATCGCAAATCCAAGTTGAGCAGCTTGACGATAACCTCGTAATAACCTTAACGGATCGTCTGCCAAATTAGCCGGGGACACCATGCGAATCATCCCTTGTTGCAAATCGGCATATCCTTGAAGGGGATCGATGATTTCTTCCGTATGTGGATTGTAGGCGATCGCGTTGATCGTAAAATCGCGACGATGCAAATCCGTTTCTAAACTTTCCCCCTCTTGCTGAGCGAAATCAGCCGTAGCATTTTTAAATACCACTCTGGCAATTTGTCGTTGTGCATCCAGAAGCACGAATCCCGCTTGATAATGTCGTGCGATCGTCGAAGCCGTTTCTACCGCACCAGTTGGTAGCACGAAATCCAAATCCAAATACTCCCGCCGTCTTCCCAACAGCGCATCCCGCACCGCACCACCTACCATAAAAGCAGGTACGGGCAACCATTCTAAACTAAACGGCCAACTTTCCGGACACAACACCGAATCTGCCAAATTTACTTCTGCATTCGAGTCCTTCGTCTCTTTGCGATTCATTATCTTACTAATTCTTTTAACAAAGTCATAAATCTTTTTCCCGTACCCTGCCTCCTGCCCCCTACCAGAATAGAAAATGTCACGGCATTTAAATAAAATCCTATCTCTCCAAACACAGGGCGTAACAAAAATCAACCAATCGACTAACAAATTAGCCACTTGTTTAAGCTAGATTAACAGAAAAGCGCCTGGAGCTTGTACTATGTGTATTTGCATTAATTGTGAATATGTAGACCGCTGCATCACGTATCACGCAGTAGAAACTCAGCATCAGGTACCCCACCTGAACGAAGACCCAAACTTCGAGCCTGTAGAACCCAGCATTAATGTTAACATTCGTCCTCGCGAGGACTACATTGAAATGGAATGGGATGTCGTAGGTTGTCAAAGCTTTAAGCTAGAAAAAGGCAAGTGGGCTAGATTGCGCCCTGGTGAATTAGTCCCTACTTGATTGAGGTTTGTAGTAAGGATTAAAGTCCTCAAGCTCGGAATTTACCAAATAAAGCTTTTGGTTGCTACAAATAAAAAAATAGGGGTATGGTCAAACCATATCCCTACATTTGTAGAACGCAATATTTTACTGTCAATTCCTAGATAGATGCACTATTTACCAAGTATTTTTATTCCCTGCCATTTACCTTCAACTACAGAAATTAACGCTGTAAATTAGCAAGCTTTGCTGAGTTTACGACGACGAGATACTGCTAAAGAACTTGCGATAACGCCCAATCCAATCATCGTTGCTGGCTCTGGTGCTTGCTTCCGCAGAACGGGATTATCATTTAAACGTGCCATGATTTTGAAGTCGGGGCCATCAAACGCATTTTCTGTTTTGATGCGAATACCTGCGGCAGAAGCAACTCCTAGTTGGCTGAGGCTAACTCCCCAAGATCCTACGTTTTGGGCACCGCCAATTTCTAGGGTATCGATTTGATAGCCTGCACTAGCTTGATCGCCTCGGTTTAGTTTCAGGTAATTGCCGATAATATCGCCTTTTTCATCGATCGCTTGTACGACTATATCGCTATTTTTTCCCCGTTCCCAGATGAATACATTATCTAAACCTTTGTTATCTTGTTGAAGCATATAGGTGAAGAAAAGGTTCATTTCAAAAGCACCATCATCTTCAGTGTCGATAATATTATTCATGTTCTGGTTACCCAGATATGTAGCAATTTCAGGCATAGTCGGGTCTTTAACACCAGACACCTCTAAACCATTGGGTTTACTGGCATTATCTCCTCTATCTGTACTGGCTGCACCTGTATTGTTGTTGTAGCCTCCTGCATTAGGATTGGCTGTTTCTCCATCTTTGCCACTTAATTTGATGGTGTCGTTAAACAGGATATTTCCCTTGGCTTCATTAATTAAGTTGAATTTGTTAATGGTGACACCGTTTTGGGTAACGGATTGCAACCATATATCTGATTTAGCGTCAGTTTTTTGGACGTTGGTTGTAAAATTGGCAGCTTGAGCAGAAGTAGCAAGAGCGATGAACGTGCCGCAAGCCAAGCCTAAAAATGACACTGTATGATTTAATTTCATCTTTCATTCCTCCAGTAGTAATTAGTCACAACAAATTTGACTTAATCTAATCTATTTAATTTTTATCAGACAGGGTTTCTTGATGACAGAGAGGCAATTTTTAAGTCCTGAAAATTTTTTTTTGAAACCCGGGAACTTATTTTTTTGACTGCCGTCATTGCTTTTGTCTTGATTGCATCATAGCCATCATTTTGAAACAAGCGCAAGGGAAAAACAGGGAATTAACTAAAGCTTTAAATTAGGTTGATTTTCTCGTAAAAAGTTTTAACTTTGCTAGAAATACGGATATTTAAAAATAGTAGAAATAAGTAACTATCTCTAAAATAAGTATTTATGGTGAAAAGTAGTCCGTATTTTTGGGGATAATAAATCAGTGGTTTACGGAATTAATAGATGTTGGTTTTGCCAGAAAAAAGAAAATACGGCCTTGCTCTTCACACAACCAGCGGAGAATTAGGGATCGCGATCGGGGACTTTACGAACGATCGTCGCTCTCAAACATGGGAATTAGGCGTAGAATTATCTACGCATTTACACGATATTTTAAGTAAATTTATATACCCTCAAACTTGGGAAGACTTGGCATTTATGGCTGTGGCGATCGGCCCGGGTAGTTTCACCAGTACTCGAATCGGGGTAGTTACTGCGCGTACTATTGCCCAACAGCTAGATATTCCATTGTTTACAGTGTCTTCGTTAGCAGCATACTCGTCATTTGTCAGTAGTCATTTGTCATTTGAGAAAGAGGGAGGTCTTTCTAAACAGGTGGCAGTTCAGTTGCCTGCCCATCGGGGTGAAATATTTGTGGCTATATATAAGGTGGCGGGTAATGATGCTGGTGTAGTTGAATTATTACCAGATGCGGTGATGAAGCCGGAAAAATGGGAAGAAACCCTGGCAAATTGGCCAGATATCTATGAATTAATCGAAGCACCGAAGAATTTGGGCGGTTCGGTGACTAGCGTGTTGGAACTGGCATATCTGGATTGGCAAAAAGGATTGCGTCCCCATTGGTCGGAGGCGCTGCCTTTTTACGGTCAGCATCCGATCGAGTGAAGGATGAAGTGTGAAGGATGAAGGATGAAGGATGAAATTATATTTATCTCCCTCTCTCCCCTGCACCCCTCATTCCTTAGTCAACAAGCCTAAGTCCTGGGCCAATGGGGTGAAGGTTCGATCGCAAATGAGAAAAAAGATTCTTTTTTCCTTAAGTTACTTAAAAGTGCTTAATGAAATGTAAGATAAGTACTTGTGCTTAACTAACAGAGGTGTAAAGAATGATGAGTTCTGCGATCGCGTCTTTGACCCCAGTTGCTACGTTTGACCTAGATGCACTTAACCGAAGATTTGAAACCGCCCATCCTAGAGAGATTCTGGCTTGGTGTGCGGAAAATATCCCTACCGGATTGGTACAAACAACAGCTTTTGGTGTCACCGGCATGGTCATCATCGATGTTCTTTACCGCGTTCTGAAAGTTAAGCCAAAAGTCCCGGTGCTATTTCTCGACACCCTGCACCACTTTCGGGAAACTCTAGAGTTTGTAGAAAAAGCGAAGGAAGTTTACAACTTGGATTTGCGGGTTTACAAAACGCTGGAAGTCAACTCCCGCGAAGCTTTTGCCACTCGTTACGGACAAAATCTATGGCAGAAGGATATTGAAAAATTCCACTATCTAACAAAAGTCGAACCGTTACAAAGGGGTCTAGGGGAACTGAAAACGATCGCCTGGATCAACGGTCGCCGTCGGGATCAAGCCCACACTCGCACCCAACTGGAAATATTTGAATTAGATAAAAACGGGCGGCTGAAAGTTAATCCCTTGGCTACCTGGACGCGCAAGGAAACATGGGGTTATATCGCAAAACACGGTGTTATTTATCATCCTCTACATGACCAAGGCTACACGAGTATCGGCGACGAACCCCTGACCACGCCAGTGAGAGAAGGGGAACACGAACGGGCTGGTCGCTGGCGCGGCATGGGAAAAACAGAGTGCGGGATTCATCTTTAATTGGTCATTGGTCATTGGTCATCGGTCATTTGCGATCGGAAAATAGTGATTGTTAATTAGTTAGTGGTTAGTGGTAAATGCAAACTAACTAATAACTAATAACTAATAACTAATGACAAATGACTGATGACCATTGCCCAGCGCTAGACAACTGTAAAGTTAGCTGCTGTCATCGGCACATCGTGGAAGATGGTGAGGATGTTTTGGGAAGTAACTGTCAAGATGGAATAGCGATCGCCATTGTCATTCGTCCCGGTAGTAATCGCGTTGAAAGCAGCAGCACCATTAGCAAAACCGAGGGCTCGACTTACTTGTACTATGTCTTCTGATACTCGGAAATCCGCGATCGCATCTCTGCCAGCGTCATAAATAAATGTATCTCGCCCACCGCTGCCAAACAAGTTATCATCGCCAGGGCCACCAATGATGATATCATCGCCTAAACCGCCCGATACTCGATCGTTTCCGCGATCGCCAAATAAGATATCATTATCATCTTCCCCAGAAACGATATCATCCCCAGCACCACCCCTGAGAATATCCGCACCTAAATCACCCAAAAGATAGTCATTACCAGCATTACCATTGATGACATCATTCTGCACCGTACCAAAAATAGTGTCATCATTAGGAGTTGATAAAGTTGATAAAGAACCTTGCGGTTGAAAACCGGGAATTCGGTAACCAATATCCGCCAACATTGCCAAATCTACCCGCGTGGGAATAATTCGAGCATTCGGATAAGTGGGGTCCATTAACGTTGGTTGACCATCACTTAAAAAACCATCTTTGATATGTCCTAAATCGGTTTCTAAAGGAATCGGAGAACCGCCATTTACATTTTTGGCATTCACACCGTTAAACAAAGCCCCTTCACCTAATTGTCGGAAAATAGGTGCGCCTCCCAATCCCAAAATATGTGCGATTTCGTGCAAAGCAGTACTGTAAAAATCTTGCGCCCCGGAGGGGATATCATTAGATGTATCCAGCGAGGGATCGAAAAACCAATTTAATGTGGAATTAAACGAAAGCGTACCGAGAAAAGGTTGAAATTGAGAGCCAGTTAATCGGTTGTAGTAGGTACTGCCAGTAGTTTCGTAACCTTCTGTAGCAGAAGCTGCCAAAGCATCGGTTAAGTCGCCAAAAGGTGTTGGCCCTGCCCCTACCAAAATTAGCAAATCATCAATATCAGAATTTAAACTTAATTCTTCAATCAAACCAGATGTAGGATTGAGAAATCTAAATGAAGTACCAGCAGGAACATCTTTAAATTCATTTTGGATATAAGATTCCCAGACATTAGCTGCTGCTTCTAAAACACCCCTTCTTACCGGGTCGGCAAAAAAACGATTGGTATCAAAACGATAGTCAAATTGAATGTCGAATCGATCGGCTAATACACCCGGTCTTTGTTCGTTTTTACCGAAGCGAATATAATGTTCAAAAGCACTAATTACACCTGTAGCAGCCGCAGTAGCCACATCTGGATTTTGACTGAGATAAACGCTAGTATTAAATAATGAACTGGGATTTCGACCCTCGTTAGCACCAAATGCTAAAAAATGATCGAAAGCGCTACGAATGCCTCCACTATTAACAACTGCTGCTACATCTGGATATTGACTGAGGTAGTAACTGCTGCTGAATAAGGGAGAAGGATCGCGCCCTTCTCTAGCACCGAATTGCACGAAATGATCGTAAGCACTAGCAATGCTGCCATTAGCAACTGCTGCTGCTATATCTGGATACAAACCTAAGTAATATTTGCTGTCAAATACTTCACTTGGATTGCGTCCATCTCTAGCACCAACGCTGATGAAATGTTGGTATCCGTTACTAATTTGTCCTTTGAGAATGGCGGCATAAACATCAGGATTGTTGAGGCTATAGTAACCTTCGTCAAAGAATGTGTTGATAGGAAGTGTCATAGGTTAAGACGGGGTGGAGGGATGGGAAAATGGGGAGATGGGGGGATGGTGGAGAATTCAAAATTCAAAATTCAAAATTCAAAATTAAATTCTTTTTACTTCATCCTTCATCCTTTATTATTTATCCTTCAGACTTAATACTTCATCCTTTAGACTTCCGACTTCACCCTTTGGTAGTAATATTCTCCTGCACTAGTGGTCGTAACTATTGCTAGCAAAAGGGGTGTTAACCAATCTCCCCAGCGAACATATAAGGTTTGACTCTGTTGCCGATAAATTGTTGCCGCATGAATTTCGTAAGTGTTAATTTTCGATATCCACAGAGTTCTGCCGTGGGGGTCTACGATCGCAGAATAACCTGTATTGGTGGCTCTGAGAGTCCAGCGATCGTTCTCAATTGCCCGCATTACATCTTGGGCATGGTGTTGGGCAGCCATCGATGCTTTATAATGGGCGTCATTAGAAGCGCTGAGAATAAATTGCCCGCCCGCCGCAGCTTGACGGCGAAAGAGTTTAGCAAAAGCCGAATCGTAGCAAATACCGACTATGGCACGCCCAAAAGGGGTTTCAAATATTTGAGTTGGTTTTCCTTTCACTAAATGGGCGTCTAGGGGAGAAAGGCGATCGATTAATTTTCCGACGATTTCTTCAAAGGGGATATATTCTCCCAAGGGAACTAATTTTACTTTGTCGTAACGGCTGAAAATGTTACCATTGCCACTAATTGTAAATAAGCTGTTGGTAAAATTATTTCCTTCTTGTCCAAAACCTCCTACCCAAGCAACTACGCCTTTTTCTAATACGGCAGAGTAAAAGGAACGAGGGACTTGATTCGGATCTGTCCAGATAAATGGTAATGCTGTTTCGGGGATTAAAACTGCATCGACTCCCCGATCTGCTAACTCGCGATATCCGGTGGTATAACCTTCGATAGCGCGATACCATCCGGCTGAATTGAATTTGATTTGATTAGGTATATTGCCTTGAATGATTCCTACTTTTAATGCGGTTTCTGGTGTTTGAATCAGGGGACGATTATAGAGAAAAAATCCTATTAAATGCAATCCTACTAAGAAACTAATGATAACCAGTAATTTAGGGAAAATTTTTCGATATAACTTATGTTTTTCTTTATTAATGACCAATGACCAATGACCGATGACCAATTCAGCAATTGTTGCGTTTACGGCTACGATAGCGGCTGTAATCGTGTTGGGGCCGGAAATTTGAGCGAGGTGTAAAATTGGGAGATTGTGGGGGCTTTGGGTGTAAGATAGGGATGTCCACCATAAATCGCCCCAACTCCAAAAGGTTTCTAAAGCACACCAAAAAGTCGTGCCGATTAAGATGCGAAAAAGGCTATTTTTGAGGGGAGATTTGGGATTTTCAATTAAGTTGAAAATGGTTTTAGAGGCGATCGCCCAAACGGTAACTAATGCCGCACCCCAAAGAGTGATGAACGTCCAACAAAAAATTGCGATCGCTAAACTCGGCCACCAGGGAACTCCCAGCCATGTCATGGGGTGAATTCCGGTAATCCAAAATAAGGCAATGCCGTGATATCCGATACCCCAAAGTAAAGGATGAAGGATGAAGGGTGAAGGGTGAAATGGTTTTGGTTTGTTTTGAGTTTTAATTACTGAAATCCAGAGGGGAATTAGGGCTATCCATGCTAATGGCCAAGCATTTACTGGGGCAGTTGTTAACCCCATTAGAATACCGCCAAATAAAGAGATGGCGAAATGCCATATGATTTTGATTTTCATGTAACTTTTTTGCGGTTTGAGGACTGAAGTCCTCACTACAAACGAACTAACAATTTAATTTTTATGGTTTGTAGTAAGGACTTTAGTCCTTTTGCCCACCTTGCTATTAGTTATTCAGTCTCTTCTTCTTCTCCATTTTCACTAGTTTCACTAGTGGGGGGAACTAATGCAACAGCTGCTATAGCATCATCTTCGTCCAAGCGTTGTACCCGGACACCAGTTGCCATGCGGGACTGGGGCGAGATGGCATTGACTACTTGGCGGATGATGATACCTCGACTCGTTACCATCATTAACTCGTCATCGTGATTGACGATGTGCAATGCGGCTAGGCGATCGGTTGTTTTGCGGAATTTGGTGGCGAGAATCCCCATTCCGGCACGATTTTGCAAGCGGAATTGAGATACTGGCACTCGTTTGCCGTATCCTCCGGTGGTGATTACCAAGACCCAAGGGCCAACTGGGGCGGCGATCGGGGCTTCTTCCGTTGCTTCGACAGTTTCTATGTTGGCAGAAGTGCTTTCTTCTTCTTCCTCTGCTGCTGCGCTTAAGGCGGTATTTAACACCGATCCGGGGAGAACGTCCATACTGATCAGGCTATCGCCTTCTTTCAAGGACATTGACCTGACGCCTCTGGTGGCGCGACCTAAAGGACGCAATTGTTCGCGATCGGCCCTAAAATGAATTGCCATGCCCAGACGAGACCCGATGATAATACTATCTTCATCACGGGCGCGACGTACCCACCGCAATTGATCGCCTTCTTCTAAAGAAATGGCAATTAATCCATTGGCGCGGATATTGCTAAAAGCTGCCAATTCGGTTTTTTTAATATAACCACCTGCGGTTAGCATGATCAGATATTCATCGCTGGTGAATTCTGCTACTGATACGATCGAGGTGATTTTTTCTTCTCGCGGTATCGGCAACATCTGTACGATGGGAACGCCTCTGGCGTTACGAGATGAAGCCGGAATTTGATAAGCTTTCAAACAATAAACGACACCGCGATCGCTAAATAATAAAACGCTGTCGTGATCGCAACAAGTCAAAAAGTGTTCTACACCGTCATCTTCTTTCATGCGGTTAGCTGCTTTGCCGCGAGTTCCCCGACTTTGTGCTTCAAAAGCATTCACTGGCATCCGTTTGATGTAACCTTGTTCTGTTACCAGAATCAGCGCTTTTTCATTGGCAATTAAATCGGTATCGTCGATTTCTCCTTCCGCGTGTTCGATGGTGGTGCGTCTGGGAGTGGCAAAGGTAGTTTTTAGCTGCTTGACTTCGGTTTCGATGATTTCCAAAACGCGCTCTCGCCGCGCTAAAATATCCCGCAGATCGGTAATTTGTACTTGTAAATCTTCATGTTCTTGGCGGATCTTTTCAGCTTCTAATGCGGTTAATCGCCGCAATTGCATTTGCAGGATCGCATCTGCTTGTGCTTCGGAAAGCCCGTAGTTTTCGATCATTTCCTGACGGGCAGTTGGCGCATCAGCTGCGTGGCGGATCAATTCGATGATGGCACTTAAATTAGCCAGCGCAATCAATAACCCTTGCAATAAATGGTCTCTTTCTTCGGCTTTTCTTAGTTCGTATTGAGTGCGACGGGTAACGCATTCAATGCGGAAATCGAGGAAAACGCTGAGGAATTGTTTGAGAGTTAAAAGTTGCGGTTCGCCATTCACCAGGGCTAGCATATTTGCCCCGAAGTTTGCTTGTAATGGCGTTTGTTTGTAAAGGTTATTCAGGACAACTCTCGGATAAGCATCGCGTTTTAGTTCGATCACGATTCGCATTCCATCGCGATCGCTTTCATCCCGAATATCGGCGATTCCTTCTAACCGTTTGTCGTTAACTAGTTCGGCAATTTTTTCGATTAAAGCTGCCTTATTGGTTTGGTATGGTAACTCGGTGACGATAATGGCTTCCCGATCGGGACGACCTCGCTGTTCGACGGTTTCAATTCTTGCTACGCCCCGCATGGTAATCGAACCGCGCCCGGTGGTGTAAGCTTCTTTAATACTGGTGGTTCCCAAGATTTGCCCGCCCGTGGGGAAGTCAGGGCCGGGTATATATTTGATCAATTGGATATCAGTAATTTCCGGGTCTTGGATCAGCGCTACCAAACCGTCAATCAGTTCTCCCAAATTGTGAGGCGGGATGTTGGTTGCCATTCCCACGGCGATCCCGGAGGAACCGTTCAGCAATAGCTGGGGAACTCTCGCGGGTAAAACGAGGGGTTCTTGCTGGGAACCGTCAAAGTTATCGCCAAAATCAACGGTTTCTGCTTCGATATCCCGCAACATTGCTTCTGTCGTCAATGCGTGCAGGCGACATTCGGTGTAACGCATCGCCGCTGGGGGGTCGTTATCGACGGAACCGAAGTTACCGTGTCCGTTGATCAAGGGCGATCGCATGGAGAAATCCTGGGCCATCCGCACCAGGGCGTCGTATACTGCCGTATCCCCGTGGGGGTGATACTTACCCAACACTTCCCCTACCACGCGGGCGCATTTCCGAAAAGGTCGGTCTGGCATTAGTCCTAACTCGTGCATCGCGTAGAGAATGCGACGGTGGACGGGTTTCAGACCATCCCTGGCATCTGGGAGTGCCCGACCTACAATCACGCTCATGGCGTATTCCAGGTACGATCGGGACATCTCGTTCCCTAAATCCGTCGGTATAATCCGCTCCTGGGAAGTGGTCATACAGTGAAAAACTCCAAAAATGAGAGATTTGAGCCGCTAAAATGTAAATAAGAAAAAAATTTGCGACCCTGACTTTAAAGAATTGTCAAATATCATTAAAATTGTATCACATTTTGTCTTTTTTAGGGCGTGGAAGAAGGCATTTTGAAATGAAAAATTTCCCCGCCGACAAGTAGGGATGTAAGAAAGCAAGAGAGGCGGGGTGAAAGGAGGGGTAAGTGTTATTTAGGTAATTGGTAGAAAGGGTGATAAATTCCGAGATTTAAGGTATTAAACTGATTGGTTAGCCAAGTTTTAATTTGGTGATAATTTGGGAGGCAATGAGTTGCCTCCCGTGGATTTCTGGGCTTTCAATTGAGAGTGAATGAAGGGTACTTTGGGAGCGAGAAAGAATCCGATTAAACTCGCAAAAAGGATCGGCGTTAACGGACTGAAATTAGTTAATTTTGTCAGTAATAAAGTGGTACTAACTGGGGTACGAGTAACGGCTGAGTTGAGGGCAGCCATCGTACAAATCATTGCTAAGGCTGGATTTAAGCCGGGAATGGAAAGGGCGATCGCTTTGCCAAGACAAGCCCCAGTAAAAAATAGGGGAATGATAAATCCACCGCGCCATCCGCCCGTCACGGTAACGCTAATCGATGCCATTTTTGCCAAAGCTAAAGAAAATAAGAAAATGGCAGTAGAATTATGCTCGATGACGATTTCTAATTCTTCATGTCCGAAATAACGAGTGAGGGGAAATAAAATTGCTAAAATAGCCAATCCTAACCCAGCAATTGTAGTGCGAAAATAAATCGGGCCGGGAAGTTTGGCAAAAGCGCGATCGCATCCGCGAAAAATCGTCATAAAAACCCATCCTGCCCCTGCACCAATTATTCCATAAAAAATCGCTAAGGCAAAATCATCAATATTATCTAAACCATTTTGAGGAAAATGCCAAGTTGGTGCGATTCCCAAACGAGTGATTGCTGCAAAAACTAGATAAGCAGCGCAACTGGAAACGATCGCTGGCATGAGTGCTTCGTAGTACTCGATAATATGTTGGTGATGTAGAATTTCTAAAGCAAACATCGCACCGCCAAGGGGCGCACCGAACAAAGCAGTAAAACCCGCTGCCATCCCCGCCAAACTCATCGTTCTGAGGTCTTCCCCTTGCAGTTTCAAATAATCTGCAAAGCGCGTACCGAAGGAACCAGTTACTTGTACTAAAGGTGCTTCTGGCCCAGCACTACCGCCAGCGGATATACTAGCTAATGAAGCCAAAATCATGGGCAGATTTTGACGAGGATTTAAGCGTCCGCCTCGCAAATGAATATTATCGAGAATAACGCCAATTTCACCGGGATTTCCTAGATAATGAATCACCAAACCGACAAACAATCCAAGAGAAGGCATGACAATTAGTAAACTCAGCCCTTGAATATTACTGAGGGCATGAATCATCATTTCTAGAATGTTCCAGTACAAAGCCGCAAATAAACCGCAAACAGTACCGAGAATTGCCCAACGTAAAACCCAACGGGAAATCATTAAAGGATGGCGTTTCACTAAGCCAAAAAGCTGCAAAAATGTCCAAAATTGCTTTTTATCGGTCGTAGTTTGCTGGTTTGGATGCACGGTTTTCTCCTCGTTACAAATGCGATCGGTGATGAAAGACTAGCGATCGGCGAACAGCCACTCATCGCTACTGCAACAAAAAATACAGAATATTTATTTTTTATATGTTAATAGCGTTCTGTTCTCTAGTTGCCAATTTTCAGATTATTTCACCGGTTGCGAAGGGAAAAAAATTCCCGGATGCTTAGATTATTGTGGAATTGCTAACCAATATGCTGCCTGTAATTTACTCCGATCGATTTTTGTTGCACGACACTGGCGCGTATCATCCAGAACGTCCTCAACGCTTAAGTGCTATTGTGAATGCTTTAAAAAACGTACATTATGCCGATAAACTTGATTGGCAAGAACCGACACCAGTACAAAAAAGAACATTAATCCCTTTGCTGGAAAAGGTGCATTCTCAGACCCATATTGAGAGAGTGAAAGCGATCGCGCAAAATGGGGGAGGAAGGCTGGATGCCGATACTCCCGTTTCCCCTGACAGTTATGATATTGCGCTGTTGGCGGTAAGTGCTTGGTTAGATGGGATCGATCGCGTTTTAACTACGGGAGAACCTGCTTTCGTGTTAGCGCGTCCGCCGGGACATCACGCCGAACGCGATCGGGGTATGGGATTTTGCTTATTTTCCAATGCAGCAGCAGCAGCATATTACGCTTTGGAACAACCGGGCATCAACCGCATAGCAATCTTAGATTGGGACGTGCATCACGGCAACGGCACTCAAGATATTATTGAAACTCATCCTAAAATTGCATATTGTTCTTTGCACCAATCACCTTGTTATCCAGGTACGGGATATGCAGACGAACGGGGAGAATATAAAAACGTGCTGAATATTCCCATGATGCCCGGTAGCAATGTAGCTGATTACCGACAGGCATTTGAATCCCAAGTCGTGCCATTTTTATCGATTTTTCGACCGGATTTATTAATAGTAAGTGCTGGTTACGATGCCAACGCCGCCGATCCCTTAGCTAGTATTGAATTACTACCCCAAGATTTCGGGTCATTCACCGATTATTGTTTGAAATTGACTCGAAAAATTCTGTTTGGTTTAGAAGGAGGTTACGATTTGACAGCGCTTTCCCAATCAGTAATCGCCACCATCGAACGTTGTTTAATTTAAATTTACTGGTAGCCGTTTTGATTCCGAGTCAGAATTATGTTAACGACTAACCCAAGTTGCTAGTTATGAGTTTAGGCGTTTTAGATCCCCCTTGCATTTTTTTTAAAAGGGAGACTAAGAGATCCGGTTCCCCCCTTTTTAAGGGGGGTTAGGGGGGGATCGATTATAACTAGCAATTTACGTTAATAAATTCTGACTCCTGACTCCTGACTCCTGAATTCTGACTTCTGAATTCTCCCATAATCCGCAAAGGTTGATAAATCATGTTGCAAGTTGCCATTTTCGTTTGTGTTGGGTGGTTGGCGTCGGTTTGTCTCCACGAATTCGGTCATGCAATCGTTGCCTATTGGGGTGGAGACACATCAGTAAAAGAGAAAGGTTATTTAACTTTAAATCCGCTTAAATATACCGATTTTAATTTAAGTCTAGTATTACCATTAATTTTCTTATTACTTGGGGGAATTCCCCTCCCAGGTGCAGCAGTATATATCAATCATCACCGCTTACGCAATCGATTTTGGAAAAGCGCCGTTTCCGCTGCCGGCCCATTATTTAGCATTCTAGTAATGTTAATATTAGCCATCATTTTTAAATTAGGATTTCCATCATCTTTAGATGCAATCAATACCATATCTTTGGGGGGAAATGGAGAAGCGTTATCAATAAATGATTATACCTGGATTTGGCCTGCTTTGGCATTTTTGATTTATTTAGAAGCTTTTGTTGTGATAATAAATTTGTTGCCAATTCCATCCCTAGACGGTTTTGGTATCATCGAACCTTGGCTACCTCCAGAAATGCAAAATCAAGCCAGAAAATTTTCCAAATTCGGAATTATTCTTCTGTTTGGTTTGCTGTGGTTTGTCGAACCATTGGGTAGTGCATTAGCAAGGGGTGCGTTCTACATTACCCATCTACTTGGCATTTCATCGTTAATGATAAGTTTAGGGGCTCAACTATTTAATAAATGGGCTGCCTTTTTATTGGTTGCTGCAATTATTATTGCTTTCGTAGTACGTAAAATAACCCAAAAACCCCATGAAGCTTGGTACGAAAAAGGTAATGGAAAATTGAAAGCCAGAAAATATGAAGAAGCCATTGTTGATTTTGACCAATCTATTCGATTTAAGTCTGATTTTGAGCAAGCTTGGTATAAGCGAGGATCGGCATTGCTGCAACTGCAAAAAGATGAGGAAGCGCTAACCGCTTATGATAAAGCAGTCGAAATTAAACCGGACTTTTGGGAAGTTTGGTACGAACGAGCCTTTGCTCTTAAGGCTTTGCAGCGACATGAAGATGCGATCGAATCATTTAATAAAGCATTAGAATTCCAACCAGAATTTTATGTGTTGTGGTATGAAAAAGGGAAATTGCTAGCGCATTTAGAACTGCATAAAGAAGCGATAGCAGCTTATGATAAAGCAATTGAAATTTATGCTTATGATGCAACTATTTGGACAGATAGAGGCGTGGCTTTAGGTTATTTAAAACGCTACGAAGAAGCCATAGCATCTTGTGAAAAAGCGATTAAAATCAATCCTAAAAACTTTTTGGCCTGGTATAACAAAGGTGGTTGTTATGCAGAACAAGGTAATGTAGAAATGGCAATTGAAACTTTACAGCAAGCAGCCAAAATAGATCGTGAAAGATTTAAAAATCATGCCAAAAACGACACTAGTTTTGATTTAATCAAAAATCATCCAGCTTTTAAGAAGTTAATTGATGAATAAGAACAATCCATAAGTTACCTAAAACTCATGAAGAGACGTTGCAGGGAACGTCTCTTCATTATTGGAAACAAGATGTCTATTTCCTGCCACAGGATATGAAATATTACCAAATAGAGTAGCCGTGTTGTGACTGCCGCCACTTTACTTGTTTAAGACAAGCTGCTATAACTTAGATTTGCATTTATTTTCGAGGATTTGTCGATTAATATTTATTATAATAAAATACTTTCTTTTGTTAATTAGAATAAAAAATTGTTAATTTCCATACAGAACCTTTGATAATTGCTGATATAAATAACGAGTTCATAACCAAAGGAGTGACGCGGAATGGGTAAGGGTAAGTATGAAGAAGTGTTTTCAGCAGAGGGCCAAAGCGAACAAACGCTTAGCCCGGAAGAAGCAGTAGTTGCCATAGTATTTGTAGCAATGTTTGCTAATAATGACGTGAATGATGAAGATTTGGAATATTTAAGTGATATGCTATCGAGTTTGGAGATTTTCGATAACTATTCAACGGTAGAAATGCAAGAAGTGTTAGATGATATTACTTCTATTTACGATGAAGAAGGTATCGGTGTTTTGTTTAATACGGCAGTAGCATCAATTTCCGATGAATTGGTAGAAACAGCTTTTGAATCAGCAGTTGAAGTAGTTTTAGTAGATGATAGTTTATCGGAAGAATCAGAGAATTTTTTATTTGCGCTTCAAAAAGCTTTGGCTATTCCAGAGGAAATAGCGCAAGAAATTATCGATGATTTAGTTATAGTGGAAGATTAAATTTAATTTTTCAGTGGTTTTTTGAATTAGCGTTGATATAGCCTCATTGAGTGGGGCTATATTTTTTAGGTTTTATACCAAATCCTGGTTATTTACCCCCTTTATATTTTTCCTCTTCTCTCGCCTCTGCTCCCCTGCGGTTCATTAGAACGGGGGTATTTAACCCTGATTTAGTATAACTCTTGATTTAATCGCTCGATCGGAGCATTTAATTATGATGAAATAGTCATCTATAATTTATACTATCGAAACCTAACATTTGCCTAGATAAATTAAATATAATTACCTTATGAACCTCTACCTTGGCATCGATTTTGGTACATCTGGCGCACGGGCAATATTAATCAATGAAACAGGAATTATCGAAACTGAAACGCAATATCCATTTGAAAATTCAGTAAATTTAGCAAACCTTTGGCAGCAAGCTTTGTTTTCTCTCATTCACCAAATTCCTCAACAACTACGGGAGCAAATTAAAGCGATTTGTATGAACGGGACTTCCTCTACCGTGCTACTTTGTGATGCTGCTGGTAATCCAATTGATGAACCGCTTTTGTATAACGATGCGCGGGGTGCAGAAGTATTGGATAAAGTGAGGGAAATTGCACCGCCAAACCATACCGTAATCAGCGCTACTTCTTCCCTCGCCAAACTCTTCTGGTGGTTAGAAAAGATTCCCCCTAACCCCCCTTACCAAGGGGGGGATAAGAGAAGGTTTTATTTTTTGCATCAGGCAGATTGGTTGGCTTTTTTATTACATGGAAAATTAGGAATTAGTGATTATCACAATGCTTTGAAACTCGGTTACGATGTGGAAAATCTCTGTTATCCGGAATGGCTAGTTTGTAGTAAGGACTTTAGTCCTTTTTTGAGGACTGAAGTCCTCACTACGAACTTAGAAGATATATCGATACAATTGCCGGAAGTTGTTGCACCGGGAACTCCGATAGGTGAAGTAACATTGGAAATTGCTCATAGTTTAGGTTTAAGAAAAGATTGCGTAGTTTGTGCGGGGACTACTGATAGTATTGCCGCATTTCTTGCTAGCGGTGCAACTTCTCCCGGTGAAGCTAGTACATCTTTGGGTTCTACTTTGGTGATTAAATTGTTGAGTCGCACTCGCGTAGATGATGCAAAATATGGAATTTACAGTCATAGGTTACCAATAAACCTAACCCCCCCAGCCCCCCTTCCCTACCAGGGAAGGGGGGAGAATTACTCCCCTCTCCTTGCAGGAGAGGGGTTGGGGGCGAGGTCTGATTTATGGTTAGTTGGAGGTGCGTCTAATACTGGTGGTGCGGTGTTGCGGCAGTTTTTTACTGATAGTGAATTGGAAAATTTAAGTAAAGAAATTGATGGAGAAAACGAGATTTTGCTTGATTATTATCCTTTGTTGAAACCAGGAGATCGCTTTCCTATTAATGACCCGAATTTGCAGCCAAAGTTATCACCTCGACCGGAAAATCCAGCGGAATTTTTGCATGGTTTGTTGGAAAGTATTGCTCGGATTGAAGCACGGGGTTATCAGTTATTGCAACAATTTGGTGCAACGCCGTTAACTCGCGTTTATACTGCTGGCGGTGGTGCAAAGAATCCTACTTGGATGGCAATTCGCGCTCGTTATTTAAAAGTACCTATTTTACCGCCAGTGAATACTGCTGCTGCTTATGGTACGGCGCTGTTGGCGATGAGGGGTGTTGGGAATGATATCACAGTTTGTAGTGAGGACTAAAGTCCTCACTACGAACAGGTAGTTTGGATATGGTGCGTTACGCTTAAGCTAACGCACCCTACTTAATTAAGTTTTTACTTGTTTTGGCAGGAAGGGGGGGTGAATGTTGGGGAATGGGGTGTGGGATTAAGTGAATTGGCGATTAAGATTAGCTTACCATCGGGTGCGATCGCCCAACCTGTAGCTTCGACTATTTTGGTAGTATGAGGAGAGAATTGACGATCGCTTATTGGTGTTTGAGTTTGATTATTTGAAGCTTTATTAGTTGGTCTTAAATCTATCCAAGTCGCTTCATCGCTGAGGGCTTCATTGGGATTGGGGGGTAAACCAGCGCGTCCGGTAATGAAAAATTCGCTACCTTGTTCGTTAGGATTGGCTGGGCAACTTTGGGCAACTAATCGGTTAATATCCAATACATTTTCTGGCAATTCTATTAATCCCGCGCTGGGGTCAACTTCGGGGGTATTAATTTCTACAATGCCGCTAAATTGCGAACCTAATTCAGATGTGGCGGTGATGTCACTGTTTGGGGTTTGTTGTGCGCGAAACTGACTGCCAATAACCCCTTGGGCGGTGATGTTAACTCTACCGCCAAAACCTGCTACTGCATTGGCTGTAATATCGCTATTTTCTAGGGCGGTTAATAATTGCGTATCGATCGCAATATTACCGCCTGTGGTGTTTCCTGCGTTGGTACTAATTAAACTGTTGCGACGCAGTAGGATATTTTGTGCGTTTAATTCAATATTTCCTTGCCCTTTTTCTTGAGTGTCGGCAGTTAAATTACTATTGCTTAATTGCAAGATAGGAGCGGTTATTTTTAACGTACCTGCACCTCCGGTTCCTTGGCTGGTGACTGCGGCTGCGGCTTCATTTGCAATAGTCAACTGGTTAGCAAAAATTGTCAAGTTTCCCCCCGTACCTGTGGAATCTTTTCCGGTATTAGCAAATAATCCACTGGCGGGACTTTGACCGATTAAATTGATCGATTCAAAACCCTCAGATGAGGCTTCATTTTGCACATTTTGTAGTTGGGCTAATCGATCGGTAAATGTAGGATCGCTTCCTGAAATAATTATATTTTCATTTGCCTTAACAGTGATATTTCCAGCATTGCCATCGCTAAAAGTTGTGGTGAGTAATTGTCCTCCATCGGATAATTCTAAACGATTGGCATTAACTACAATATTTCCGCCCGGAGATCCGCTTAATGTGGTAGCACTTAAAACTGCTCCTTTGGTTACTTGCAAAGTGCCAGTGGTGAGGGTAATTTCACCGCCAATTCCGCTAAATTCAATCGGCCCTTCACTACTAGTAAATATGCCGCTTGATATGCCTTTGATGAGCGAATCAGGGGAGGTTGGTTGTGCTGTTCCAGAAATAGTAACCGAGTCAGTTGCTTCAATGGAAATATTGCCAGCATCTCCTTCTGCAAAGGTGCGAGAAGATAGTAGCGCACCATCTGTAATTTCTAGCGATCGCGCTTTTAGCTGAATGTATCCGGCTTTACCAGTACTAGCACCACCAACCTCCGTAGTAATTTGGCTGGCATACTCATCATCTACCCCTGTTAAAGAAATGCGATCGCGAACTGAAATATCTATATTGCCAGCATTTCCGTTGCCAAAAGAGCTACCCGTGATCTCCGCTCCTTCCTTCACGGAAAGCGATTCTGCTTGCACGCTGATGTTACCGCCTTTACCTTCTGCACCAAATGCTACACGGCTATTGATCGCACTCTCTGCCAAAGTAAAGTCATCTCGTACATCAAAAGCGATATTGCCGGCATCTCCCAAGCCAAAGGTAATTGTATCTATAGTTGCGCCGTCAAGTAATGCTAACGATCCCGCTTTGATGGTAATATCGCCTCCATCTCCTTCCGCAAATAGCACCGTATTATTAGAACTAAATCCACCGACTCGACTGGTAATTTGACTGCGGCTGGGAAAGTCATTTTCTCCTGCAATTGTTAGGGCATTTCCCACCACTATATTAATATTTCCTGCTTTGCCAGTGCTAATTGTACTGGCATTAATTTGAGCGCCATCGGTAACATTTAGCGTTCCAGCTTGGATGTGAATGTTACCGCCATCACCGATCGCACCAAACTCTGTATTGCTATAAATTCCACTAGCTAATGTTTGAATTATCGAAGGATCTTCATTTTTTGGCACTCCCGTAATAATGGCAATATCGGTTACATTCACATTTATATTGCCAGCATTTCCTTCTCCATTCGTGCGAGTGATTAATAAACCGCCATCACTGACAAAAAGCGATCGGCCCTGAATATTAATATTACCAGCATTACCAATCGCACGCTCTCCTACTGTAGCTTGAATGCTTCCTGCCACCACAGATATATCATCATTGGTTTGAATGGATAAATCACCTCCATTTCCTTCGCCAAAAGTGCTAGAATCCACAAAAGCACTATTATTAACAAATAACGATCCGGCAGTGATATTAATACCCCCTGCATTACCAACTGCTCCCTCTGTTACGTTACTAAAAATAGCAGTGGCAAAAGTGTTACTTAATCCCCCATCAAATACTACTTTTTCTGTGGCTTGAATGTTGATTTTTCCGGCATCACCTTGTCCGAAAGTGCTAGTACCTAATTGAGCGCCATTCGTTACGAAAATCGATCGTCCTTGAATAGTAATATCACCGCCTTTACCAAATGCTCCCAATTCCACCAAACTAGTGATTCCGCTGGGAGCAGTATCTTCTACCATTCCATCTAAAGTAACTGCATCTTCTACTCGAATAGCAATATTTCCTGCATTTCCCTCTCCTCTAGTTAAGGATTGTAGTTGTGCGCCATTACTAATAGAAAGGGAACTAGTATCAATCTCAATATTTCCCGCATTACCGATAGCTTCTTCGGTTATTCCACTGAAAACAAAACTTTGATTAAAGTTAACGTTATCGTTAGCTTTAATCATAATATTGCCTGCATCTCCCTGTCCTTGAGTGAGAGTTTGCAGTTCTGCTTGCTCGGTAACAGAAAGCGCTCCTACGGTAATGTTAACGTTTCCTCCTTTACCGATCGCTTCCGATTGCACGGCATTAGAAATCAAGCTAGCATCAGTTAAACTAAGCGTTCCAGTAGCATTAATATCAATATTTCCCGCTTGAGCATCAACTGTACCTAATTGTGATGCTATCCCTGCCCGGATTTGACTTTTTCCCGTTACATTCAAATTATCAACATTAATAGCAATATTTCCACCACCGTCAGCACTGACATCGACGCGAGCGTTATTTTCTAAGGAGACATTTGCACGTTTTACATCGGTGGGAAAAGTTAAATTGAGATTATTTGCTTCCCAGTTAATTTGAATGCTTCCTTTGTCTGCTAAACCGCCTAATTCTATGCGTCCTCCCGGTGCTTGGAGGATACCGCCGTCTAAGGTGATGTCACCACCAACTAGCATTAAACTTGCACCCGCCGGAACTTGCATTCCCGTTTCATCGGCGGTGGATTGATTGACGATCGGGCCAGTAATTTGATTGAATAGAAAAGCAGAAGGATTGACTGTAAGGATTTGCGGAACGTTTGGCGCAGCAGCACTAAAAAAACCTTGTTGCCCGAATTGAACTGCATGAGCGGTTGTTCCCACAAATGAACCTGCCACATCCAAACGAGCATTCTGCCCGAAAATGATGCCATTTGGGTTAATTAAAAATAAGCTGGCATTACCGCCAGTAACGCCGAGAGTTCCTAAAATTTGGGAAAGATTTGTTCCCGTTACCCGACTGAAAATGTTTTGAATGCCTGCGGGATTTGTGAAATAAACTCCTCGTCCTTCGTCAATGTTAAACTCTTGAAAGCTATGAAATAAGTTAATTCCTCTAGTTGCGCCGCCGTCAATGCGATCGAATGTGGAATCAATGGGCGTAACTGTCGAATTTTCGTTACCTAAAGTGGTATCGGGGACGATTTGAGCGAAAGCGGGATGACTCGGAATTGCGATCGATCCATTTCCCACCAGAATAATAGCGATCGCACTTTTTTTAAATTTCTGCTGAAAGATTAGTGCGTTCCTTTTCTTGACGAAGTAGCACCAGTGTTTCATATGCTTTCCTTCTACCTTTTCCCTGATGTTGTTCGATCGAGCGGTGTTTTACTTTGGCCTTTTTGACCGCTAATATTCCTACAACTTAATTTTGCGGTTTTCCGTTGGCATAGAGAGATTCGATCGAAGCATTTCTACAGTGTTTGAGTTAAAGATGAGAAAGAAGTCACTCGTTTCTGGTTTTCAATTATACTTTATTTTGCTGATTTGATAGTGACTAAACTTAAATTATCTGGCAAACGATCGCAAAATATGGCTTAACTATCTAACGCAAGTTGCCAGTTATGAATTTAGCCGCTTTAGATCCCCCCTAACCCACCTTAATAAGGGGGGGACTGCCTTCTCGCGTCCCCCTATTAAGGGGGATGCAAGGGGTATCTAAAGGTCAATATTTGTAACTAGCAACTTGCGTTATCTAGATGAAAGTCACCCCTTTTATTCTTTAGTCCGCGTAGGCGGACTTTGTTTGTATAGTCGCGGTTTCAACCGCCAAGTATAGAGAGGGGTAGCTAACCCGAATTTGGTATTACCTCCCAAATTAGAGGATGACCGATCGGAGCGCACCCTAATTTAGGAGGTAGGCACGAGCAAGAGAAACTGGTTAGTAAATTCCTCTTGATTTTGAGAAATTAAATTAATCAACCAAAAGCCGATTGTTGATGATTTTTTGATATTTTGATGCTCCCCCAGTCCCAAAAAAACTTTTAATCTTCATTCCATATTTCACAAGGCACTAAATCGCAAATTCGATCTCTGAGCAAATATCCACAACTTTCTAATTCACACTCAACACACTGCCATTCCCCCGGACGAATGTACTGACAAAGAATATAAATGGGCTGTTGCCGACTAACCAGACCTTTTTCTACTAGTTGGCGAGCTTCATCTTTTATAACGTCTATGGAATAGCGCACTGTAGAGGTAAACATTATCTTGCACCGCCTAATTATTCATACTAAACTATTGATTCTATCTTCCATGTTCTACCTTTGGGAATATATTAACTCATCAACCCTCAAAAATGATAGAAAAAGTAACCTAATGAAATGTAACGTTAAAATGATATTTAAACTTTAGAAAAGTAGAAGCGTCTGCTCTTTATGTAATGAAACAATCCTTAAAAAAGAGTAAAAGTAATAACTAAAGTTCTGGAGGTAACTCCAAGTCGTAAACAGTTCTACCTTCCATATTAATCAGAGAAACCGTCATTACCTCCGTGTTGCCGTTAATTCTAACTGTGCCGAAAAACAGCATACCTTCCGTAAGGGGTAAGTTTTGTTTCATACCGGGAGTCGCGCTTTGATATTTGACTTCGGGGCCAAAAGTGTTGTCGATCGGTTGCGGCCCATAACCGCCGCCGTGCAACGGGCCAGCCGCAAACTCCCAAAATGGTTTAAAATCAGTAAACTTGGCTTTTCCTGGGTCGTAATAAGTAGCTACGGCATAATGCAAATCTGAGGTTAGCCAGACTACGTTTTTAATGTTATTTTCCTTGATAAAACTCAGCAGATCGGCTATTTCTAATTCTCTTCCTAAAGGTGGGCCATCACCATTGGCGAAGCTTTCAAATGCTTTTTCTCCATCACGCACGATAATACCAATTGGCATATCGCTAGAAATCACTTTCCAAGTTGCTTTAGAAAGAAGCAACTGAGTTTTTAACCACCGCAGTTGTTCTCTTCCCATCATCGCGCTTTTGTCACTAGCTGCGCGATCGCGATTAGCTGTGTTTGGCCCTCGATAAGTGCGTAAATCCAGCATGAAAATGTCCAATTTAGGGCCATATTTAAACGATCGATAAATTCGTTGGGAATCGTTTTCGTTTAAGCGAATTGGCATATATTCCAAAAATGCCTGTTTTGCCCTAGCTGCCAGGGTATCGCAACTTTTCACTAATTGATAGCGATCGTCGTCGGTTAAAATTTTCCCTGGATACCAATTATTTTTAGTTTCGTGGTCATCCCACTGCACTAACAACGGCACTTGTGCGTTGAAATTCAGAATATTTCGATCTAATAAGTTATAGATGTAGTTACCGCGAAACTCGGCTAAAGTTTCCGCAACTTTTGACTTGGCGGGAGTGGTAATATTTCGCCAGATGCTACCATCTGCTAATTTTATTTCTGGCAAAATCGGATCGTCAGCATAAACGTTATCGCCGCAGTGAATGAAAAAATCTGGGTCTAACTTTCTCATCGTTTCATATATAGTTAGACCCCCCCGGTCTGGATTTATACCCCAACCTTGACCCATCGAGCAACCCGACCAAGCAAATAAAATATCGCGATCGTTTTCTGGTGGAGTGCGGAAAGTCCCCGTTGCCGGAAAACCGTACATATTTAGATCGCTAAGATCCTGAAAAATTACCCGATAAAATATTTGTTGATTGGGCGGTAAGTTGGAAAGATAAGTTCGCGCTGTAAAGTCACTATTGAGGGAAGCTTCGCCGCCAACGACTTGCTGTAGGTTGCGGAAATTCTCGCTGGTGGAATATTCTACAATCATTTTGGCAGGGCGATCGCAACGACTCCAAATTACCGCGCTGTTACCGTTGATGTCGCCAGTTGCTACACCGTATGGTGTTTGGGGTCGCATCTTTTCCGGTACGACGATTCCCGGCGCTTGCGCTAATCCCTTTTTTGATAATAAGTTAGCGGCAATAATTCCACCACTTGTGAGTGCTGAATTTAAAATAAATTTGCGGCGAGTAATTCGTTGATAAGATTGGCGTTGCACGATTTTTTTAATAAATTTAATGAGTTAGAAATATTATGTGTAGGGTGCGTTAGTGTTAACGTAACGCACCATTCCGCCACATAAAGCGTCATTGCGTAAGCCCTAACGCAGTTATATCGTGTCCGGTTACATCGGTGGTACTGTTGCTTTCACATTATCTGTGGGAATCAAAGGTTAAATTTTTACCGCAGATGTAAGACGGATAAACGCAGATTAACGCAGATAAGAAAGAGATTTATTTAGGCATCTGATGTCGCTGGATAGGAGATTAATTAGTTTATTTAACTTTGATAATTTTACTCGCATCTATATATTCTTGTGGGAAAGTTTAGCTTTTTGTAATAATCAATCGTTCGTAGTGAGGACTTCAGTCCTCAAAGAAAGGACTAAAGTCCTTACTACGAACGAACAAGAAACTACTTGACTTTTTGCAATGGTGCTATTTTCGGATCGAGAATTTTTTGCCCGACGCTGGGAAATTTCACCGCCAAACAAAGTTTATTTCCCGCACCGAAAATATGGCTGATTTCTCCTACACCAAATGTTTTGTGAATAATGCGATCGCCTACTTTCCAATTTTGTCCGGGAGTGGCAGAAACGTTACTTTCATCCGATGGTTTTGGCGTTGGTGATTTTCTCCCTAAACTCGTCCCGCCACCGCGAATCGTCGTACCTACTTTTCCACTTAATAAATCTTTTGGTAATTCTGCTAAAAATTGGGAAGTAATTGCAGTTTCTCGATTACCCCATAAACGTCTTTCTCGTGCGTGAGTGATGTACAATCTTTCTTGAGCGCGAGTGATGCCAACATAACACAAACGCCGTTCTTCTTCTAATCCAGCCGGATCGTCTAAACTGCGTCCGTGGGGTAACAAGCCTTGTTCCAATCCGACTAGAAATACTACCGGAAATTCTAAGCCTTTGGCAGAGTGGAGTGTCATTAAAGAAACGGCTTTTTGTCCTTCTTCTAAGTTATCTAAGTCGGAAGATAAGGAAGCATTAGCTAAGAAATTTTCTAAACTCGGTTCGTCATTTTCTTCTTCAAATTGCAGCACTGCGTTAAACAATTCAAAGACGTTTTCTAATCGATTTTCTGATTCATCAGTACCTTGCTTTTTCAAATCATCAACATAGCCAGAGTCTTCCATGATTCCCTGCACTATTTGCGATGCCGAAAGTACTTCTAATTGTAGTTTCCATTTTTCAATTAATTCGACGAATTTAGTAATTGATTTGGCAGCGCGTCCGGCAATAGTATTAACCGATGTTTCATCGCTGAGAATTTCCCACAATGGAACGCCTAATTCTTGCGCTGCATTCATCAGGTTGTCTATAGTAGCTTTACCGATTCCCCGTCGAGGGGTGTTGATTACTCGCAGCAAACTAACGGTATCGGATGGATTGACAACTAACCGCAAATATGCAAGAGAATCTTTAATTTCTTTGCGATCGTAAAACTTCAACCCCCCTACCATCGTGTAAGGAATACCCCAACGCAACAGCGCATCTTCAAACGGACGAGATTGTGCGTTGGTGCGATAAAGAATCGCAAAACTACCTAAATCTAAATCTGCTTGTTGTCGTTCTAATTGGCGAAGTTGTTGGATGACAAATTCTGCTTCATCCAGTTCATCATCAGCACGATAACAAAAAATTGGTTCTCCTTCTCCTCTAGTTGCACGCAGTATTTTTTCAATCCGTTGCGTGTTATTTTCGATTAAGTGATTGGCAGCTTGCAGGATATTTTCTCTAGAACGGTAATTTTCTTCTAATTTTACCATCGTGCGGGTATCGTCATCTGGCAAACCGTCGCCGAAGTCTTCTTGAAATTCCAACAAAATGCGAAAATCTGCCATGCGGAAGGAGTAAATCGCTTGGTCAACATCACCAACTACGAATACCGAGCGATTTTGCCAGTTTTTGAAGTTTTTGGGGTTTTCTCCGTTCGTAACTAGTAACCGAATTAGGTCGTATTGGATGCGGTTAGTATCCTGGTATTCATCTACTAAAATATGTTGAAAGCGGCGATGCCAATAACCTAAAACCGATTCGTTTTGTTTAAATAATTGAACGGGAATCAAAATTAAGTCATCGAAATCAAGGGCGTTATTTTCTGCTAACGCTGCTTGATATCGGCTGTAAACTTGGGCAATTACTTTGCCGCGATAATTAGGTTGATCGAGTTCAAATTGTTGAGGTGTTAAACCTTGGTTTTTGGCATTGCTGATGGCATAACGCACGGTGTTGGGATCGAATTTTTTATCGTCTAAGTTTAACTGTTTAATAACAATATCTTTAATTAAACTTTTGACATCGGACTCATCAAAAATTGAAAAGTTGCGCGTCCACTTGCGTCCTGTTTCGTCTTGATATTTTTCAATATCAAATCTGAGAATTCTAGAGCATAAACTATGGAAAGTACCCACCCATAACGGTTTGATATATGTTTTTGCTGCTTGCGATCGCAATTTCGTTTGTTCTTGGGGTGACAGCGACTCCAAAGCCTTACCAGTCTCGCGTTCCGCGATCCTGGCTGCAAACAACTTTTCGATCCGTTCTTTCATCTCCCGCGCCGCTTTATTAGTAAAAGTCACTGCCAGGATATTTTCCGGATCGACTTGATGCTTTAAAATTAAATTTGCGATCCGATAAGTAAGCGCCCTCGTTTTACCGGAACCGGCACCCGCCACAACTAGCAAAGAACCGCAGAAATGTTCCACGGCGCGGCGTTGACTGATATTGAGATGGCTGAGGTAGTCAGTGGTAGTAGTCATAATTGAGAATATGCGATCGCTAAAGCAGTTACCAGCGATCGATCGCCAGTCACCATTTATTAAGGTATCACTACTAACTAGTTACCGCTCACCGTTCCCTCTTCGCTATTACATCGGCTGTCGCAACGGAATCTCGTTCGCGTAGCGTGTGCGGTAGCACAATCGCAAACTCCGTACCCTCTCCCGGCGCAGAAATACAGTTCAATTTACCCTTGTGTTGTTCGATGATAATTCGGTGGGAAATCGACAAACCTAAACCAGTCCCCTTACCCACAGGTTTAGTAGTAAAAAAAGGATCGAAAATTCGCGGCAGCACCGATTCTGGTATACCAGAGCCATTATCCCTAATTCGCACCGAAACATGGCAATTATCTACTAATTCCGTGCGGATACGAATAGTTGGGTAATCTTCATTCTTCGTAGTAGATTTTTCCCTCTGATGTTCCTCTTCCAAAGCATCAATGGCATTAGCGATCAAGTTCATAAAAACTTGATTGAGTTGTCCGGCATAGCACTCAACGAACGGCAAATTGCCATACTCTTTAATCAATCGAATTTCCGGACGATTCGGTTGCGTCCTCAGTCGATGGTTTAAAATCAACAAAGTATTATCAATCCCTTCATGGATATCGACCGGTTTCCTTTCCGCCTCATCCAAACGAGAAAAATTCCGTAAAGAGTAAACAATATCCCGAATGCGATCGGCCCCTATTTTAATAGAAGAAATAAGTTTCGGCAAATCAACACTTACAAAATCCAGATCTACTTCCTCAATTGCCGATCGAATTTCCGGCACCGGATCTGGATAATGCCTTTGATAAAGATGCAGCAAATGTAACATATCTTGGAAATCTCTAGCCGCATGAGATATATTTCCGTGAATGAAATTCACCGGATTATTAATTTCATGAGCAATTCCCGCCACCAACTGGCCCAAACTAGACATTTTTTCACTATGAACTAGTTGAGTTTGAGTTTGTTGCAACTCCTGTAAAGTTTCCTCTAATTCCTCAGCTTTGTGTTGCAACTCTCGTGACTTTAACTCCAGAGCAGCATTGACTTTTTGTAACCGTTCTCGATCTTTTGCCCTTTCTATCCGCACTCCCAAAATCCGACAAGCAGCTAATAGTAATTCTTGTTGCACTGAATGTTGGATTTGCTCCAAATGGTGGCACTCCAAAGTTAGCAAACCCATTACCGTCCCGCTGGTAGCCGTAATAGGAAAAATCCCCATACCACCAACCGCCGGGTGACGAAACTCTGGCAAATCATCAAGCTCGCTAGCATTGTATTTAATAAAAACTGGTTTACCAGTTTCTACCACTTTCCACAACAGCCCTTCCCCTTTCACGATACCGCTTTCCGAACTTGCTGACCCTGACGCGATCGCACTTTTTCCATAAGTAGTCACCAGTTCCGTAGCAATATAATTAGTCAAAGGGCAAGCTTGACAATTTTCATCTATACCAACAATCTCTTTTACATCCCCAAACGTACAGTTAGTCGATTGCACCAAATAAGCCAAAGCAAACTCAGAAATATCTTTTAAATTAGTAGAAGTTTGCAATAATTCGGTCAACCCAAACAAAAAAGAAAGCCTTTCAATTTCAGCATTCAACTGTTGCTGACTCGTCACATCTACTAACAACCCATTCCAAAAAATATTACCATTTTTTTGCAAGGAAGGTTGAGCATCCCACTGAATCCATTTAGTTAAACCCGATGGTAATATGAAACGGCCTACCCATCGCCAAGATTGCAACATCCCTGCTGCGGTTGCTATTGAATCGTAAAAGTCTTGCCGATCCTCTGGATGAATCATCGCGATCAGAGTATCAGTGTCCATTTCCATCTCTGGCGAATCGACTTCAAAAAACTCCTGAAAAGTAGGACTGAGGAAAAGAAAACTGAGGGAGCCATCCTTACGGAGTAAGAACTGATAAATCAAACCCGGTATGTTAGCCAATAAATGCCGAGTATAGCTCTCGTTTGGCCACAGTTCGTCTTTTCTGGTAGATGACCCTTTTGCTTTTCCTCTTTCCAATAAAGGATTCGTTGAAGGATCGTAAAGACTAAGGTGTTGAGCAGTCATGGATTCACTTGCCTATCTAAGCGAGGAGGCTGTACTTGTTTGAACATTTAATTCATCTGGTGTTAAATAAATGTTCTCCTTTTAACTTTTTTGAAAACAGAAATATAAACAGAGCCTTTATAAAAAAAATCACAAAAATTGCTGGAAATTTATTTATACGAGCAATTTATTAAGCTTTGCGGGTAACTCCTTCACATCAATTTATTCTTCATAATTTCTTCATACATTTGCAGGTTAACAATTGGTTAATTCACATATTTCGTATGTAAATATTTATCTCCGTATATACTTAATTACGTTATTTTTATGACGTTTAGGCTCTACCTTATGATTGATTTATAGATTTTAACACCTTATTTATAAAGATAGGGTCGTTTCTAAAATTTCATTTAACTTTTATTCTTCTAGTGTAGCGTCTGGTAAAATAGCCAGCCTTAACTAAAAATTAATTTGTATCGAAGATTACTAAAATTAATGAACTATATTAAAAAACCTATTTCCTAGAGTATAGTTTATAGGTATACTGTAAATTTATTTACCACCCGCGATAGATGTGTTACCAATCAAAGAATTGAACACTCTTTTTGAACCTTGTAACCTTACAAATTTACTTATGAAGAGGATTGACAAAAGTCCTAGTTTGGGAATTTGCACCCGTTGCGAAACTCTACCTAGCAAAATAGAACACATAGGTACTCTATATATCTGGTTTCCAGTGGGACATTCCCTTCACAAAGCAATCCCTGCTTTGGAAAAAGCCGCCTTAGAATATCAAATTTTAGAAGAAGAACAGTGCTTGAAAATTATTCTCGAACCCGATAATATCGAACTATTTATCAGTACAGCAGTAGCAAAATTTACCTCTAAAGAGTTAAAAGAAACACAAGTATTGTGGATGCCTGGAGACGCACCACCCGAATTTCGCGATTTTTCTCGGGTTAATTCTCTCAATAACTTTATTAGCCTGCATAAATCGGAATGGTTGCTCGATCTACTAGAATCAGAACGGCTGACCACCTATTTTCAGCCGATCGTATATGCTGATGACACTTCTCGCATTTTCGGACAAGAGGCATTACTGCGCGGACTGGACGAACAAGGTAACATAATTAACCCCGGTCGCATCTTTACTCATGCACAAGAGAGTGGTTTGGTATTTCAAGTAGACGCCTTAGCGCGGCAAATCGCCATTCGCGAAGCAAGCGAACACCGCATCCAAGAACTAATTTTTATTAACTTTTCTCCCACCGCAGTTTACGATCCGACTACCTGCTTACGCATGACAGTACGTGCAATTAGCGAAGCAGGCATTCCCCACGAGCGCGTTGTTTTTGAAGTAATGGAATCCGAACAACCACCAGATATTAACCATCTAATCAAAATATTGAAATTTTATCAAGATGCGGGATTTTTAATCGCACTTGATGATTTTGGTACTGGTTATTCCAACTTAAACCTCATTCACGAATTACGTCCTGATTTTATTAAATTGGATCGAAACTTGATCCATCAAGTACATCAAGACTCATACAAAGCATTGATTACCGAAAAACTATTAGAAATCGCTCAAAGTTTGGATATCAAAACTATTGCTGAAGGAATAGAATATCCAGAAGAACTAGAATGGGTACGACAAAGAGGAGCAAACTTCGCTCAAGGCTTTTTGATTGCCAAACCAATTACCCCACCCGTTACCAAAACTCCCGACATTAATAATAAAGCGACATCTAGAACAGCCTAAGTATTATTTCTATTAGCTTGGTGTGAACAACTATGGATCGCGAATAATCAAGCGAGTTAAGAAATACTAGCTCGCTTCTTTATTTTTTATTGATTTCTTTCTTTTTTTAATTAAATATGCAAATTTTATCTCGATTTACCTTTTACGTGAAAATTTTACCATAATTTCCGTATTTATAAGGATAAAAAGCCACCTAATCGATATTAAAATCTATTCATCCAAGTTCCATCAAACATTGGCATGAACTCTCGCCTCTTACCTTTTTTACTCTTACTATCAATTTCCTGTGTTGCCTGCCAATCAAGCCAAGGCACTTCTAATTCGCGAACCTCTACCACAACTACAACACAATCCGGCACATCTGCTCAACAAATTGTTACAAATTCCCTGCCACCAACTCAAACTTACGATCTTCAAGTCAATAAAGATTCAATTGTAGCAAGGTTGACACAAGTTTCTTTTGCTGATGACAGCATTATAGTCACTATGGCAATTACTAATGGCAGTAATAATGCCATCCAACTAAATGCTCAAAATGATATGTTTCTCACAGATAACGTGTACGATCGCAATCAATACAATTTATCAGTTCCGCCTGATAATCCAACTATTCAGGTTCAACCAGGTACTACTATGAAAGGAAGATTCGTTTTTATCGGTAGATTAGCACCTCAAGCAAGTAAGTTATCACTAAGTATGAATTATAAGAGTTATTCCGATCGTAACCCTTCCCGTCCTTACTTATATTTTAATGACATTTTAGTGCAAAGACATATACAGAAATGAAAAACCTAATTAAACTATTTTACCTAGCGGTTGCTTCATCCTTACTGCTGGCAGGAGCAGCTTATTGGATTATTCGCAATAAATCTCCTAAAACAACCATTGAAGCAATACCAGTTCCAGTTAGCACATTAGAAATTCAACCCGTTGCTACTACTAGCTTAGAAATTTCCAATCAGCCTACTAGTTCTACCACGCAAATAGAAACCGAGCCTGCCACTACCACCACTACAGAAATAGAAACAGAAGCTACTACTTCTACTACCATTACTGAAAATAAACCTAACACAACAGAGATAGAAACAGAACCTACCCCATCACCGACAACGAAACTAGAAGTAGAAAATCAACCAGTTTCCCCGACAAAGGTAGAAGTAGAAACTCCACCACCAACTAAAATAACCAGTGCTACTGTAGAACGGACACTTACCGAACTAAAAGCCGAAAAAATCACCGAAGGCATCCGCATTAACTTACCAGAAAATATATTATTTGATTTTGATAAATACTACGTTCGCGCCCAAGCCAAACCAACTCTTAATAAACTCAATCAATTAGTAACTTATTATAGTAAATCAACCATTTTAATTCACGGACACACTGACAGCAAAGGCGATGACGCTTATAATCAAAAACTATCTCAACTCAGAGCCGCCGCCGTTAAATATTATCTGATTAATGTTTTCAAAGTCCCACCTAACCGATTGCAAACACAAGGATTTGGTAAAACCAAACCAATAGCCCCCAATAATAATACCGATGGTTCTGACAACCCCCCTGGGAGACAGAAAAATCGGCGCGTTGAGGTGATTATTAAAACTTAAACAAACTATTTTGTCTTACCAAAACCAAGCATAGGCAGTTCAGCTTAAACTTAAGCAAATAATCTATCGTTGTGATTTTCAGGAACAAATGAATATGCAAGACAAATTTCCGAGCGATGTACCAAAAGCCGAACCTGCCAAACCAGAAGCAACCCCAGCCGCAGCAACACCTCCAGCTGCCCAAGCACCTGCACCATTTGCCAAAGAACCAGAAACTACAAAAGTAAATGTAACTCCACCACCCCCTCCAGCTGAACCACCCGCACCCCCACCGCCACCGCCTTCGACGCCGAAACCACCCGCCGCACCCACTGCCGAACTGCCAAAAATAGAAGTTAAAGTTCAAGAAAAAGAACCGGAACCCCTGGTTACCGAAATGTCCGAAGAATCTCCAAAAGAACAATGGCAGCTAATTTTGGGACGAATCACCAACTTTTTCAACGACCCGCCTGATTACCTGAGCGAGTTTTTCGACAAGTACAAGCAACCTTTAACTAGCGTTGGTTTGATTCTGGCTGTTTTCCTGAGTATCAAACTATTGTCAGGTTTGCTCGATTCTATTAATGACATTCCCTTCATAGGGCCAACTTTCGAGTTAATTGGTTTGGGATATTCAGCTTGGTTTGTTTACCGCTATCTACTCGGTGCAAGAAACCGCGAAGAATTATCACAACTAGTTACCAATCTCAAAGAGTACGTTTTCGGCAAAGATAATCAAAAGAGTTAACAGCTTGAGATAGCTACTCTTTGTGTAAGTCTGTAGGTTGGGTTGAGTTTTTTCCTATTTAATTAATTTTTTACGCAATTATTTCTTAACCCAGCCTACAATATTGGAAACTGAACGAAAAATCAGGCTCAACGTTTCAAGATTCTTCCTATCCACAGCGCTATTAATATTCCCAACAAAAACCAAATCGCCACAATCACTACAGCCGCCTTCCAATTTGTTGGTTTACCCTTCCCAATTACCGCCTGGGCTTTTTCGCGACATTCAGCTAAAACTGCTGGAGGAACCATCTTCAACACTAGCCAAATGCCCAACGGCACGATAATAATATCGTCTAAATAACCAAGGACGGGAATAAAATCTGGAATCAAATCAATTGGGCTAAAAGCATAAGCTACTATACTAGCAGCTAGTAATCGCGCATACCAGGGAACTCTTGCATCTTTAGCTTAATTGGGCATTCATCCCACGCTCCCCTTCGGGTGAGACGTGGGATGAATGCCCAGACAAAAACGAGATGCACCCCTTATGGGGTGTTCGAGTTTTTGTCAATCTCTATAGTTGGTAATCTATCAACCCAGTCCTCAACAATCTGAGTCACTGTTTTATCCTTACTTGCTGCATATTGACGTAGCTTATTTAATCTGCGTTCAGACATTCGTATATTTAATCTTGCATTCTTCATTATGTCTACCCAGTGTCATCACGAAAATGCTAACATAGGTGCCATAAGGAGGTAAACAAAACGTGCTAAAAGCGGTCAAGGTAAGACTCTATCCAAACCCAGAACAACAGTTGGCTTTATCGAAGTCATTTGGTTGTGCGCGTTGGTATTGGAATCACGCCTTGAACGCCTGTATTCAGCACTACCAGGAAACAGGTAAAACTTTAAAGATGGCAACTTATAAAGGGATGTTGCCTCAACTCAAGAAAGAATTTCCTTGGTTGAAAGAAGATTGCTACTCTGCTGTATTACAGTGCGTAGCAATAAATCTTAATAAGGCTTATACAAACTTTTTTCAGGGTAGAGCCAAGTTTCCTCGATTCAAGTCTAAACACGGGTTACAGTCAATCCAATATCCCCAGAACGTCACCGTTAAAGGTGATAAACTTGTTGTTCCCAAAATTGGTGAACTCAAAGCTGTATTTCACCGTGACATTATTGGGACAATCAAGACGGTAACAATCACTAAGACTTCATCAGATAAGTATTTTGCTTCTATCCTGTGCCAGACAGAAGACTCTACTCAGGAGAGTTCTGGAGACAAGACGCTAGGTATTGATTTGGGATTGAAGGATTTTGCTATTGTTCATGACGGCGAACAAGTGACCAAGTATTCTAATCCTAAACATTTGAAACGTCATGAAAAGAACTTGAGGAAGAAACAACAGAAGCTTGCTCGTAAAACTAAGGGAAGTAAAACTAGGGAAAGACACAGAAAATTTGTAGCCAAGGTTCACGAAAAAGTATCAAATACCCGCCAAGATTATTTGCATAAACTCAGCCGAAAATTGGTAGACGAAAGCCAAGTCATCGTTGTAGAGAATCTCAACGTTAAAGGGATGATAAGAAACCGAAAGCTATCAAAAACAATATCCGATGTTGGTTGGGGGATGTTTGTTAATTTCCTGGCTTATAAACTAGAGCGTAAAGAAGGTAAGTTGATAGAAATTGACCGATTTTTTCCCAGTTCTAAAAAGTGTTCATGTTGCGACCATATTGTTGATGAATTGCCACTCGATATCCGGGAGTGGGATTGCCAGAACTGTGGCACTCATCACGACAGAGATGGTAATGCAGCATCAAACATCAGAACTGAAGGCATTCGGATATTAAATATGGACGGAGGGAACCCCGTTCCTGCTAATGGAGCCTGTGTAAGACCGAATACCTGTAAAGGAAAGGGGCAACGGGCTGTGAAGTTAGAAGCCGACACTTACTCGTTAGAGAAGTGTCGGTAGTTCACAAGCTAGATAGATAGCATAAGTTTCTTTTTTAAGAGATATGAGTTTTTCTCGCAATTTTGCCTGAAAAATATTTAATAACTAATGATTAATATAGCAAGCGTCAAGACGGTTAAGGCATTCTTAATTGCTGAAACTCTGATTACTAGTTCCTTTTTCCCCTAGCCCCTAGTCTCTAGTCCCTAGCTATATTTGCACGAAAATAAGGGCGAGCCAAAGCTCACCCTATACTTCAATTTAATAATTTCTACTGATGATTAGTGAGCAGCAGCGCCAGTAGCGGCTAGTGCTTCTTCTCTCAATATGGATGCCTTATCGGTTTTCTCCCAAGGCAAATCTAAATCCGTGCGTCCTAAGTGACCGTAAGCGGCGACATTTTGATAAAAACGACCGTTCCGTTCGGCTGGCAGTTTACGCAAATTAAATGTTTCGATAATACCCGCCGGACGTAGTTCAAAATGCTTTTTCACCAAATCCAGCAATAGGTAATCATCTACTTTGCCGGTTCCGAAAGTATCTACCATAATGCTGACGGGGCGAGCTACGCCAATGGCGTAACTGAGTTGCACTTCGCACTTATCTGCCAAACCTGCTGCGACGATATTTTTAGCCGCATAACGACAAGCATAAGCAGCAGAACGGTCTACTTTGGTGGGGTCTTTACCGGAGAAAGCACCGCCACCGTGACGGGAGTAACCACCGTAGGTATCGACAATAATTTTACGACCGGTGAGGCCGGAGTCTCCTTGAGGGCCACCAACGACGAATTTGCCGGTGGGGTTTACCAAAAAGCGAGTGTTGGCATCTGGCTTGATGTCAATATCGGCAAAAACAGGTTCTACTACTGCACTCCAGAGGTCTTCTTTGATTTTGGCTTGGACGGCTTCCGTTTCGGTAATGTCGCCAATGGTGGCGGTATGCTGGGTGGAAACCAGAATAGTATCGATGCCGACGGGTTTTCCACTTTCGTAGACAACGGTTACCTGAGTTTTACCGTCGGGACGCAGGTAAGACAACTCTCCTGTTTTCCTGACTGCTGCTAATCGGCGGGAAATGCGGTGAGCTAAACTAATTGGCAATGGCATTAATTCTGGTGTTTCATTGCAGGCAAACCCAAACATTAAACCTTGGTCGCCAGCGCCAATCGAGTCAAATTTCTCGTCGCTAGTTTGTTCGCGGGTTTCTTGAGCGGCGTTAACCCCTTGAGCAATATCGGGGGATTGTTCGTCTAAAGCAACTAGAACGGAACAACTATTGGCAGAAAAACCGTTTTCTGCATGAATATAGCCAATTTCAGCAATTTTCTTTCGAGCTATATCAACATAATTAACTTGTGCATTGGTGGTAATTTCTCCAGTAATTAGCACTAAGCCTGTATTGACCACTACTTCTGCGGCTACGCGGCTGTAGGGGTCTTGGGTTAGTAGGGCGTCTAAAATACTGTCGGAAATTTGATCGCAGATTTTATCTGGATGACCTTCGGTTACTGATTCGGAGGTGAACAAGTAGCGACGAGACAAGGGTAAATCCTCCTTGAGTATCTGGCGGATAAATAATATTTGGGCTAAGTAGGGAGAGATGTTACCCTACTGTAACCAGCCATCATAACAACATTTCTACCCTTCGGCATAAAAATCAGTACTTCTACTGAAAGTTGTTTGATTTTCAGCAATGTGTCGTTTGTAATCTAGTACTTGCTATGAAGATTTTTCGTATTGTCAGGGTGTGGCTTGATATAAAACATGAGGTTGCTGAAGTACTATTGAGGAATTGCGATCGCATTTTGTTATGAAAATTACAAACTACTTTTCTTAAGTCAGCATTAGAGCCAGCAAAAATCCGTTTTTTCAATTTTTAACGCTCTGGAGTTTGGGCGAAATGTTCTAACAATAATCTATGAACGAAAATATAACCGCCACCTACTTTTTGCAAAAAGATGCGCTCGCTGGCATAGTCGAGAAAACGGGCATAGTTCCAAGGAATATAACCGTTAAAATAGAGGACTAGGCGTAAAATAAAGTGTTTTAAACAAGCTTCTCCTCCGCCCATTACCATGCCAAAGGATAATCCGAAAGTTCCCCAAAAGAAAATAGACCAATTTAATATTTTAGCGGCTATTCCCAATACTAAAAAACCCAAGACACCAAAAATTAAAGCGTTTTTGGCGGATTGCCAAATGCCTTGATTGGGAACTGTTACGTTTTCGTCAATAGAGGGAGCGGTTAAGCCACGCACTAAGCCAAAAATTAAGCCGATGCTCATACCAAAAACCGTGGCGCGAGTTAATGAATAAAGTTGAAAATGAATTAAATGAGGCGCAAATATTTGCCACTGCTGGGGACGAAAGATCAGTTCGTAAGGAATTCTGAGTAAGAATCCCAAAAGCGCCCCGATAATCAAGCTGCCCAATATGTTATTGCGAGCGTTTTTCCACGACCATTTGAGAGATTCGACGGGATTGATTTGATTAATACCAAAAAGATAGCTGAGAATAATTCCTACTAGAATGAGCCAAAAAATTACTCTTTTAATCGGTAAAAGCATTTGACCGATTAAACCACCGATGATAATAAAGGCAATTAATAAACCTACAAAATACACTTGCTTTTGGATTTGATTCGATAACCATTTTGGCTGCATTCGCTCGATTAAAAATACTGTTTGGGAATCTTCAACCATTTTTTTTGCTAGCCAAATCAGCCAGTGCATGGCTTGCTCTTTTGAATATTTAAATTTAGTAGTTCGCCGCTCGAACATTCTTTTAACATAGTTGTTAAATAGATGTTGGCGGCGTTGTTCTAAATTCATTTCCGGTAATTCGGTGATTGACATTCCCCGGTATGCTAGAGTAATTATACTTAGCATTAAAGGCGATCGCGCTAACTCTTGGAGGATGCTATCTGCTGATAATGCTTGATTGACGGCGGTTAAATCATCACCAGCAGCAGCTAAGTATTGATGAATTTGCTCGATCGTTAAAGGTTGAATGACAATTGCTGCTTGACATTTCAGACGATTGGACAGCGCTTCGTAATCTTCGATCCTGCAACAAACGACAATTTCTGTTTGTCCGTTTTCTTGCATAAATGAATTGATGGCTTGCACGCACAATTCCCGACGGTTAGCACTAACTTCATCTAAACCGTCTAACATCAAAATTAATTCTTGATTTTTTACCCAACTTTGCCCGATTTGTTGAGAAACTTGATATTTAGTATTGAGTTCTTGAACTAACCAATCGGCAAAAGACGCTACGGCTTTTTTCTTGATTAAACCTATTTTTTCATTCGTCCAAGAGGATAAGTTAAACAACACGGGAATGGGATGATTTATATCTCCTTCAGCGCGATTTATTAAATCTCGTGCAAGTTCTAGAAGCGTAGTTGTTTTACCGCCTCCCGGTTCTCCTAATATCAGTAAAGTGCGTCCTTCTCCTAATTTATCGAATTGGTGGATTAACTTAGTTTTGGGGGGTAAAGTTTGCCTGGACGAATTTGTTGTTTCCCAAACTAATCCCCAAGGACGCTCGACTGCATCTAACCGTTTTTCCAAACCAAGTTCAATCAGCGCTTTGCCATGTAATGAACTTTCCAACACTCCCTTAATCCAGTAATTTTTAACTTTGTTTAGTAAGATTTGGCGGTTGCGGCACTCTTGTCTGGTATAAGAAATTTGGGTAGTTGCTTTGGTTTGAGCGTTGGTAACGAAAGTGGCTGTTTCTCCTTCGTGGGCTTCGGTTATGGCTGACTGAGATGATGGTAAAATAGGAGAAGATTGGTTAATTTGTGGTGAATGGTGTATGCGATCGACTGGTTCTAAAGCAACTAGCATTTCTCTGGCAGTGGGATAGCGTTCTTTGTGATTCGATCGCACTGCTTTATTTAATACAATTGCTAAGTTAGAACTAATATTTTTGGTTTCTGAATTATAACTAGTTTCCCCTGTTTGTAAATTGGTTTCTAATTCGTGGGGACGTTTCCCTGTGAGCAGATAAATTGCTGTTAAACCCAAGCTATAAATATCGCTAGCAAACACTGGTTTACCAGCAGCTTGTTCCGGTGGCATAAAACCTTTTGTACCAACTACAATCGAGCTAGTAATTTCTCCAGCATCGTCAATTGTGGTACTCATCGTTTCTTTAGCAATACCAAAATCAATTAAAACAGGTTTGCGATCTCGCTTCCTTAAAATAATATTGCTAGGTTTAATATCGCGATGAATAATTCCTCGACTGTGAATATAATCAAGTACTGGCAAAAGACTTAAAAGAATTTCTCTAACTACTGTCTCGTCAACTAGTCCCTCTTGCTGCAATTTTTCAGTCAGAGTAACCCCTTCTATCCACTCTTGTACTAAGTGGAATTGTCCGTTTTCAGCAAAATAAGCATACAATTTAGGAATTTGGTGATTACCTTCCCCTAACTGCTCTAAAATCGCCGCTTCCCGTTCAAATCGCTCTTGCACGATTTGGTAAATTTGGGGATTATTGGTAATGACGGGTTTTAGTTGTTTAATCACGCACAAACGGCGGGAAGGCATATGAGTGTCTTCCGCCAGAAAGGTTTCGCCAAATCCACCTTTTCCTAGCGCCTGAATGATGCGATAGCGGTTGTTTAACAGCGCTGATGTCATCTGATATCACTTGACTGGCTTTTTTAGTCTATCAGAATCATAGATGAGAATAGGTGTTTTGTGTTGGTTTGCAGTAAGGGAGGTAGAACCTCCCAGATCTCGTTCCCAGGTTCAACCTGGGAACGAAAAAATAGAGGCTCTGCCTCTTAATACAAGATGTAATAAAATCGCGTGTATAATTAATTTATTTTGCTAAATAATCTTTAAATCTGGCGGAAATCTGCATCAGTAATAGCCGTTGCTTGCACTCCTGTCAGCACCGCTAGTAATTGATTTTTACTACTAATCAAAGTATTACCAACATCATTACCAGTACCTTGAGTAATTGTCAGACTAGCAAAATTCAGCCCATTACTTAAGCCAATTAAATCAACTCCATCGGCAAAATCAGTAATTACATCTGCACCTTTAGCAGATTGTAAAATAAACAAATCGTTACCAGCACCACCCGTTAAAACATCAGCACCAAAATCGCCAGATATCAGATCGTTACCTATATCGCCAAATAACGCATCATTATCTTTACCGCCATAAATGATGTCATCATCTTTGCCGCCAAAAATAGTATCGTTGCCTTGATTTCCATAGATAATATCTTTACCTAGATTGCCGAATAACCAATCATTATCTTTACCTCCTTGCAGCGTATCGTTACCTTCCCAGCCAAAAATAGTATCGTTTCCCAAGTTACCGAATAACGCATCATCGCCAGAATAACCGAATAGTACATCATCGCCTGCTAAAGCAATTATCGTATCATTGCGATCGGTTCCCGTCAGAGTATCGCTATTATCCGTACCTGTAATCGAATCGTTGGCGAAACTTGGCGTACCAGTAGGATCGATTTGTTCGCCAACCCACAAAGCAGCATATCCTTTATATATACCAATTCCTAAAGCGTTCCAAGTTCGCTCCTGCCAAATATCTTGGTTGAGCATTAAAGCCTTGTGCGGAGGACTCTTTTGCCAAGCTTCAAATACTTGTTCTGCACTTGTAAAAGGTGCAGTTGTTATATAAAAATTTTCATAACCGAAACCCGGATAACCTGTATTCAAACGTTTGGGTGCTTCCCATACAGTAGAGTAGGTATTGGGATTATTAGGATCGTAAGGTGCATCACTCCAAGAATGTGGATTCCGGGAATCGTTAATCTTTATTTGTAAATTTTCTGCTACATCTTGAACGTGGCGATTAGCAACAGTTGTTAGTGCTTTTGATGCTGCAATGGGGGGTAGTCCATTTTGAGCGCGATACTGATTGATTAAGTTATACAGCTTGATTTCTTCCGACTCTAAACCATCTCCAACTAAGTTGGAGTAAATGTTAACTGGCATAGAAAATTACCCGTGGAACTTTGATTTGTATTTTCATTGTTCCCGATTTTTTTATTTATTCAACTGTTGGGTAAGAAGATGTTAGAAAAGTTTACTAATAATACATATTTGCTATTCAAAAAGTTCGATTTTTTGTAATGGGTATGTTTGATTAAGTACTGTTTTTAGTGAAATTTATACTGTTGTTTGATTTATGATACCTACTTTTATTGAAAAGTGCGATCGCAGTTGCATGAAATAGAAGATAGAAACCCGGTTTCTTGAAGAAACCGGGTTTCTATGTACTCCATTCACAATTTCCTTACAATCAAGGCGTTGAAGTAGATAACCTTTCCACAAAAGCCTGATGTTCTGCCGTTTCCAATCCTTTCTGCAACACAGCCAACACTTCCGCTAAATTTCCATCTAACAAATCAGCAACTGCTAACCACAAACCTGGAAAAACTTGACTGCAAATAACACCATCTGTATTTAGTTCTACAGGTAGATATTCACCTTGATTTAATCTAAACCAATCAAACTCTTTGTTATAAACTCGCCACACTAAATATTCTTGTACTCGATTGCGTCGGTAAACTTTTAACTTATCGTGTAAATCATAAGAAGCGCTACTAGCTGCTATTTCAACAATTAATTCCGGCGCACCTTCCACATAGTCATCATCAGTAATTCGAGACTGTCCGCCTACATCTATTCGCAACATTGCATCTGGTTGTGGTTCGTTATCTTCATCCAGACGAACTGTTGTATTATCTAGTAAATCAACCCCTGGTGTTTTTGCACAATAGTTACCCAACCAAGCGACTATTTTAGCGTGTGGTTCTGCATGACTTTTACAACGCACTGATGTCTGGATATAAACCACTCTTTCAATTAATTCTGCTTTCTTAATATGCGACATAGCTTCATAACGCCGTTCAAATTCATTGCGCGTTAATCTGTCGCCACTTTCTAAGGGTGGTATTTCAAGAACTGGCTGGTTAATTACGTGGGTTGCCATATTTGTTTCACTTGATAATAGAACTATTTTAAACTACTGTGAGAAGGCACTTACATATTAGCAAAATGCTCTCGTAATAAATCGTGAATGAAACGATAACGCCCACCAATTCGTTGTAGAAACAATTTCTCTGAGGCGTAATTAAGGAATTTGGCATAGTTCCAGGGTATATCGCCATGCAACCAAAGAACTAGGCGCAAGCTAAAGTGTTGAATACAAGCAAAACCCCCACCTAAAAAAAATCCAAATAATATTCCAGAAAATGTTGCGAATGCAAGTACATATGGCAAATCAAAATTAATTTTTTCTATTTTTGAAGTTATTAGAGGAATCATAAATAATAAGAAAGTTAAGACGCTAAAAGATATTGCGCTTTTAACGGATTCCCAAATTAATTGATTTGGTTTAATTAAATATTTTATTTCAACTCTTAAAGCCTTTGTAAATTCGGACAAAACTAATATAATGAATAGGCATATAACTAACAATAGCACTGAATATATTGGTATTATTAATGTATATAGCGTATAGTACACTACAAAAATTAGAGAAAGTAATATTACCATAAATAACATATTAAAAATAATTTTACGAACCAACCATTGCGGCATATTTACTCTTGCTACTAAATAAATTTTCCAAGTTGCTAAAGGATTAATATTATTAGAGTAATTCAAAATTTCTTTTGCCATAATAAGCATTAAAAATCCTAAAATTAAACGTTCACCAAGTGATAACACAATTACAAAAAATGGTATGATTGGTATAAGCGAAAGCAATATTAATATTAACTGATAGCATAAAATAAGATTGGAGTTATTTATCAGATTGGGCTGAATTTTTTCTATGAGAAAATCTGTTTGATTATTTATTATTAAAGATTTTGCTAAAAAAGCCAACCATTTGCAATGTTGTTTTTCTATTAATTCCTTCTTTTTATTGTCACAATTTTCAAATTTATGCTTAATCTCGCGCTTAAACATTTGCTTGATATAGGCATCAAACAGATAGCGACGACGTTCCGTAGCGGTATTGCATTTTTGCCAATCCGAAATCGAAATAGAACCAGATGCCAGCGCCATCAAAGTTAATAGTAGGGGCGACTTTGCCAACTCCGACAAATCAGAAGTATATTTAATACCATCCCATAAATTAAGACAACCTACTTCGCGTAAATAATTCTGCATTTGTGCTGGTTCCAAAGGTTGCAAACACACTGCACCGTTTAGGCGTAAAGGTGTATTGCATCGCTCAAACTCTTTCAGTCGAGAACAAACTACCAAATGTTGCGCCCTAGCGTCTGTTTCCAGAAATTCATTTATTTGTCGAATGCAGCTTACTTGTCGATTTTCTTCCAATTCATCGAAACCATCCAGTAATGGTAATAACTGATGATTATCTAGTAATTGTTTAGTAATATCGGCGCGTACACCATACTTATTTTTCAGTTCTACTGCCAACCAATCAGGTAGAGAAAGGCGGTTATCTTTCCACGAAAAAAGGTCAACTATTATCGGGATGGGTTTGTTTTCGTCTGCTACTGCATCAACACATAAATCTTTCGCTAAATCTAGCAGGGTTGTAGTTTTTCCCGCACCCGGTTCTCCCAGAATTAGTAATTTACCGTCTTTGTTCTTAAAAACATCAATGATTTTTTCTTGAGCGGTAATATCTTCCCTGTTATCAGTTGTCGCAATTCCCGAATTTGGCATTCTCAAAAATTGCGACATCCACTCTTTCGATTGTTCAATCCAGTTTATCGGTTGCGGTTTCTCGGAAATCGGCATTCTCCCGACGTGATGGGGTAACTCTTTTGCTGCTAAGTCAATCATTTTTTGGTTGTGCAGCGAGGTTTCTAGCCGTTGGGTTACTTCTTCCCGGATAGCCTTAAGCAGTTGATTGCGAGGGGAAGGAGTTTCGGCATTTTGCTGGTAGGTAATCCAAAAGATTGTTAAAAACGAGTAAGCATAGCCCAAGACTAAAAAATATCTTTGGTTATCTTCTGAGGTGGCATCACTTGCCCAGTTCACTAAGGCTGTCATTAAACCACACACAGCACCTAGCCCAAGAATTAACCATTTGTGTCGGGATGAAATACCTGGCTTACCCCATTCATTAATCAAAAGACCCGTAGTAACGATTAGTAATCCGTTCAGTAGCCATAGTGGTACTAGCTGGAGGACTAGCTGGAGGATTTCAGGAATTGTCATAGAAACTGAGTAGGGGTAAATTACTGAACTGCCAAGGATAGGGGAGTATTAATTGCTAATCTAGCAGGGTGATCTCTACCCGTGCTGGAGAATAGAATAGTATCTTCCATCTATATGACTGGCCGTGTTAACCTGTTGAAAATCCCTAGTAATACGCTTGTACCATCATGTCCAAGTGACCGTTCCCCGGATTTATCCGTAGGGTCAATCTAAAATCTAAAACCTAAAATCTAAAATCGATCGATTGTCCCGTACTTATGGTTTATATCAAGCGCCTAGAACTAACTCACTTTAAATCTTTTGGTGGCACTGTCCAAATCCCCGTGCTGCCTGGGTTTACTGTGGTTACTGGGCCAAATGGTTCGGGCAAATCGAATATTCTGGATGCGCTGCTGTTTTGTCTGGGATTGGCGAGTTCTAGGGGAATGCGTGCGGAACGTCTGCCAGATTTGGTGAACCAAAATCAGATGCAGCGGGGTGCGGCAGAAGCGATCGTAACTGTTACATTTGATTTGAGCGATGAGGATACATTCCCAACAGATGTGACGGAGGAAGCGGGGGAGCAGGGGAGCGAGGGTGCAGAGGAGCAGGGGAGCGGGGGTGCAGAGGAGCAGGGGAGCGAGGAAGTAGGGACGCAAAATGGTGCGACGGCGGAAAATCCCGATGCTAAGTCAGCAAAGGAATGGAGTGTCACCCGTCGGTTGCGCGTTACCAAACAGGGTAGCTACACTTCGACTTATTACATTAATGGCCAAACTTGTAACGTTTCCGAACTGCACGAACAGTTAGAACGGCTGCGAATTTATCCAGAAGGTTACAATGTGGTGCTGCAAGGGGATGTCACCAGTATCATTTCGATGAATGGGAGAGAACGGCGGGAAATCATCGATGAATTGGCGGGAGTGGCAGCTTTTGACCGCAAAATTAGCCAAGCAAAGGAAACTTTAGAGACAGTTAAAGAAAAAGAAGATAGCTGTCGAATTGTGGAAAAGGAATTGACAGCGCAACGCGATCGTCTTTCTCAAGATCGCATTAAAGCAGAAAAATATCAAAAACTTCGCGCCGAACTTCAAGAAAAGGAAAAGTGGGAAATCGTGCTGGCGTGGCGTTCTCTGCAACAACACGAATGGAATCTCAGGGAACAAATCGAAGCTGGCGATCGCAATTCTACTCAATTAACAGAACAGCTAACCAATATTAACGCCCAAATCGCCCAAACCACTGCCCGATTAGAAGACTTAAACGTGCGGGTAAAAGCTTTGGGAGAAGAAGAATTACTATCTTTGCAATCAGTTCTCGCGACTCAACAAGCCGAACAACGACAATTAGAAAGACAGAAACGGGAATTAGAAAATACTGGCAAAGAAGCCGCACGGCGTTTGCAAGAAACTCAGCAAGAGATTGCCAGATATGAAGAAAATATAGAACAATTATCTCACGAACAGACAACTGTGCAACATCAGTTATCTTCTTTAATAGCGGTACGGAATGAAGCGCACCAGGATTTAAATCAAAACAGAGAAAATGCGAGTGCGATCGCATCTGCATCGGAAGCTTGGGTACAACAACAAACTGCCCTAACTCGCCAAGTGGAAAACCTCTTGCAAACCATCGACCCCCAACGCACGGAACAAGCGCAACTAAGAGAACGTTATACTAATTTATCTCGTCAAATCGAAGAACAAACTCAACTTTTGCAAGACTTAGAACCGCAACTGGAAACTAAACAATCCCGTGCGGCTGATTTTGAAATTCAATTATCAGAATCGGCTCAAACAGTACAAACCTTAGCCAAAACTTTATCCGCTGCCGAACAAGAACTGCAACTTCAGCAAGAAACCCAAAAACGTTTATTACAAGAACAACGAGAAAAACATCGCCAATTAGATAAACTGGAAGCGCAAGCCCAAGCTCAACAAGAAGCGCAAGGTACTTATGCAATTCAGTTAATTCAACAATCTGGATTGCCGGGAGTTTGCGGTTTAGTTGCACAATTGGGGAGAGTTGATCCACGTTATCAAATCGCTCTGGAAACGGCGGCTGGTGGGCGTTTGGGTAATTTGGTGGTAGAAGATGATGGAGTGGCGGCTGCCGGAATTGAATTGATCAAACAAAAACGAGCAGGGCGAGTTACGTTTTTACCTTTAAACAAAATTCAATCACCCCCATTTCATCCGGCAACATCATTAAAATATGCTAATGGATTTATCGATTATTGCGTTAATTTAATCGATTACGATTCTCGATATCGGAATGTTTTTCAATATGTATTTGGCGGTACGGTTGTATTTGAAAGATTGGATGATGCGCGAGTTTACATCGGGCAATATCGCATCGTTACTTTGGATGGTGAATTGTTAGAAACTAGTGGCGCGATGACTGGTGGTAGTCTCAGTCAACGTTCTACTCTTCATTTTGGGATTGGCGATCCGAGTGAGTCGGCGGAAGCAGTTGCTTTGAAAAATCGATTGCAGGAAATCGATCGCATTTTGGATCGCTGTGGAGAGGCAATTCATTCTCTAACTAGTAAGGTAAAACAGAAAAGTCAGGAGTTGACGGAAGCACGCCAACAACGGCGGGAACAGGAGTTGCATTTTGAGCAATTGCAGAAAGAAATTAAGAATGCGATCGCGCAACAAGAACAAGCGCGATCGCAATTAGCAAAAAATAGTCAAGAACTAGCGAACGCAGAATCTCGTTTGCAATCTTTAGATGTTCAATTACCCGAACAAGAAGCGCAACTCGCCCAACTGCGTCAAGCTTTGGCAGAGTTGGAACAATCCCAAACTCATAGTGAATGGCAACAAATTCAAGCTCGAATTAAATTGCAGGAAGCCGAATTACGAGAAAGAGAAGAAGCCGTTCGCAATGCGGAACAACGAGTTAAAGATTTGGCAAATCAACAACAACGGTTGCAGGAAAAAATTCAAGACTGTCATCGACGAGTGGAAGAATATCAAAATCAGGAATCAGGAGTCAGGAGTCAGGAGTCAGGAGTGAAAACTCAGCTATCAGTAATTAGCGAACAGATAGCGCAAACGCAAGTTGCGATGACTCAAGCAGAAGAGAAATTAGGAGAAGAGAAAAAAGAACGCGATCGCACGGAAAGCGAATTGCAAAAACATCGCTTATCTCAACAACAATTAGAATGGGAATTGCAAAAACTGCAAGAAACTCAAGCTACTCGTCGGGAAGAATTAACTAACATCAAAGCACTACGGGAAGCCAAACAAACCGAGTTACCCGAACCATTGCCAAGCGTGCCAGAAGATGTCAATTTAGATGAATTGCAGAAAGAAATGAAATCTCTGCAAAAACGACTCCAGGCGATGGAACCCGTAAATATGTTAGCCCTGGAAGAATACGATCGCACTCAAGCCCGTCTCGACGAACTCACCCAAAAACTAACTACCCTAGAACAAGAGCGCACCGAATTACTGTTGCGAATTGAGAATTTCACCACCTTGCGGTTACGTGCTTTTCGAGAATCATTCGACGCCGTAAACGAAAACTTCCAAAGCATTTTTGCCGAACTTTCCGACGGAGATGGCAGTTTAACATTAGATAACCCTGACGATCCCTTTTCCGGGGGACTAAACCTAGTTGCTCATCCCAAAGGTAAACCAGTACAACGCCTAGCATCCATGTCTGGTGGCGAAAAATCCATGACTGCTCTTAGCTTTATTTTCGCCTTGCAACGTTACCGTCCTTCACCTTTCTACGCTTTTGATGAAGTAGATATGTTTTTAGACGGGGCAAATGTCGATCGATTGGCTACAATAATCAAACAACAGTCAACCCAAGCACAGTTTATCGTCGTAAGTCATAAAGGCCCCATGATTAAATCGGCAGAGCGCGTGATTGGTGTTACCCAAGCCAGGGGAGCTTATACCCAAGTTTTGGGAATTAAGTTACAGTCCTAATAGCCTCAAATACCATTTCTAATTAAGCTCTGTCCATTTACTATCCTCGCAGGGGGGCAGGGGGCAGGGGGCACGGAGAAAGATTATTAATTACTCTGTTAAAGTTAATTGGTAAAAGAGGTCAATAGGAGTTTCAATAATTAAGATAAGTATTGTAACAGGGTTAGAGACCCAGATTCGGGATACATAATGACATCTGAACAGATCCGCCTACGCTCAGACATCTTGGGTACCCAGGTAATCACCCGCGACACAGGTAAACGCCTTGGGGTGGTTAGTCAACTGTGGGTAGATATCGATCGGCGAGAGATCGTAGCACTCGGTTTGCGAGAAAGCCTGATCTCGATCGGCAACATTCCCAGGTATATGCTACTCAGCCGCATTCGTCAAATCGGTGACGTGATCCTAGTCGATGACGAAAGCGTACTGGAAGATGATGTTGATGTAGAAATTTACAGCACCCTGATCAACTGCGAAGTGATCACCGAAACTGGCGAAATGCTAGGACGGGTGAGGGGTTTCAAATTCGATACAGAAACTGGTAAAGTAACCTCCCTGATCATCGCTTCGATTGGAGTTCCCCAAATACCCGATCGCATTGCAGGTTTTGAGACAATTAGTACTTACGAACTTCCCATCGAGGAAATTGTCAGCAGTGGCCCAAATCGTCTGATCGTATTCGAGGGATCGGAAGAACGACTGGTACAATTAACCGTAGGCGTCCTAGAACGTCTTGGCATCGGTAGAGCACCTTGGGAAAGAGAAGAAGACGAAGAATACTACCGACCTACCACCATCAGACCAGAAAATCAACTACCCACAGGCGTTCCCCTCCAAAAAGCCGAACCGATTCGCCGAGCCAGACCAGTTGTGCAAGAATCGTGGCAGGAGTCCGACGACGAATGGGAAGAAGCCGCACCCCCCGCCCGTCCCCAACCTTTACGCAAAGCGCAACCATTACCTCGTCCCGAACCTGAAACACTTTATTACGAAGAAGACGAACTAGAAGAAGAGGATAATTGGAGCGAAGCAACACCCACCCGCAACAATTACGCCAAAAAAGCCTATGCGACCCCGGAACCTCCCCCCCGTTACGACAACAGAAAATATGAGGATGACTACGAGGAAGAAGAGGACGAGGTAGAAGATGTTTGGGCTGATGAAGAATCACCTAAACCTTACAAAGCTCCTAAGTTGAATATACCGGAAAAAACGAAAACGCCAGAATACGAAGAAGAAGATCGGTATTAGGTTGTTTAGTTTGTAGGGTGAGCGATGCTCACCCTATTATTTTTTTAGGGGTCAGAATTCACAATTCAGAATGATGTGTTTATCTCGATCAAAGAGGTAATATTCTGGCGTATAGGGCTCTCCCGGATGTTTGTGTAAAAAGTAGTGGTTGATACATTTTTGCTCGGTAATAAAGGCTGAAAACTTTGATGCAGCTAGATTATAAGCTTGCGTTATCACAACAAGAACGGGAGACCCGTTTTGAGGTCAAAAGATGAATACCGATCTTGAACAAAAGCTCTGGAGTGCAGGTCAAGGTGAAGAACCATATACCAAAGAAACTTGGTACGAAATTATTGATATTCTTCTGGATGATTTTCAGAAGTTCATTGGAGAGAATTTTCAACGTGAACCTGAAATTTACTTAAGTATCGAATACCCACATTCACCGTTATTTAGTCAGTGGATATGGAGTGAGGAAAAAAAAATATCTCCGCTATCTACAGTTTGGTCAGCTGTGATTGGTGGCGATATGGTAGGAACTGAAGCCGGAGGAAATGTTAAGAATATTTTTTATGTGAGTCTTACGCTGTTTTTGTTCGATGCTACTAGCAAAAAGCGTTTGTCTCTAAAAACTGGAGAAAGTGTTCTTGAGTTTGTTTTTGAAAAACAAGCCAACGGACATGGATGTTGGCGTAGTTTTGGGTGGTGTAAAGATGAATGGGGGGAATGGGAAGATGTTGAGTATTAGTGAAGAGATACTTCGCGGACGTTATGATATTTCTCAGATCTTACACCTGCTGATATCTGATTTAATAAACGATGTTTCCCGCTCCTTCACTTACCAGAAACCCGGTTTCTTCAAAAAACCGGGTTTCTCTACCCTTCAGTTAATTTAACAACGACGCAACCGAGTCAATAACACCACAATTTCATCAATTCCTTCCCTAACTATCCTCACGGGTTGATCGGATTGATTCACCATAATACTAAACACCAATCTTTCATAATTAGGCGCATCCACATATCCAGATAAAGAAGAAACTCCTGTCATAGTACCAGTTTTTGCTTGCACGATCCTCTGTGCTGACGTATTTTTAAATCGATTTTTCAAAGTACCGCTAACCCCAGCTACAGGTAAGGAAACTCGGTAAATTTCTGCTTCCGGTAATCTTGACATTCCTTTTAGTAGTTGAACTAATGCGATCGGACTAATTAAATTATGTCGAGATAATCCAGAACCATCTTTAATTACATAAGTTTGGGGGTCTACTCCCATATCAGTTAAAGTTGCTTTTAACACTGTCAAACCTTTTTCTGTAGTCGATACATTGCAATTAGAACTAACCTCGTTACTACAAACAAATTTGGTTGCACCAATAGTTTGTAATAAAGATTCTGCATAAACATTGTTACTTGGTTGATTGGTATCAGTTATTAACTGGGATAAGGGAGGAGATTCAACTGCTGCCAACTCTGGTTCATTAGTACTCTGATTCCTAGATGCCACCATCGCTTGAGTAACAGTAATTCCTTCTAATTGCAAAGATTGACGAAAATGTTGTAAAAAGTTCTCTGCCGGATCGCGCACTGGTAAATCGATTTTTTCCGGTTCGGAATCAGCACTTAACTGACCGCGAATTTGCAAAACAGGTTTGCCTAAAAAACCTGCAATTTCTAGAGTATTTTCTGATTTAGGTTGAGCAGTAACAGCCTTATTTTCCACTTGCCATTGTAGGGAAGCAAAGGGATCGTTCCAGCGAAATTGTAAAGGTTGACCTAATCTTTGTGGTAATAAAGTTAAGGATAAAACATTTTGATTTAAAATTAAACTATTGATCGGTGCGCCGTAATCAGCATTCACATCTTCCCATTCCCAAGTCGGATGAAGTATTGGCGATTGAAAATAATCATCGTGCAAGATCAGTTGTTTTACTTGGGTGATTCCTTGTTGTTTTAATTGTTGCGCTAAATCTTTTAACTGTGCATCAGTTAAACTGGGATCGCCTCTTCCTACGACTCGCACAACGCCATTGCTACCATAAACAGATGTGCGAATGCGATATTGAGAACCTAACTGACGTAAAGCAGCGGCGGTAGTTAATAATTTGGTGTTGGATGCTGGTATAAAATATTGCTGTGCATCGCGGTTGTAGAGAGTCTGGTTAGAAGCTAAAGATTGGATTAAAATACCCCAACGAGCGCGGTTAAATTGGGGACGATTTGCGATCGCATCAATTGCAGCGGATAATTGTGCAGGACAAATACTCTGGGAAGAATCTACCTGTTTAGCACCTTGCATCGGAACTGTGGAAGATTGCGCTGTTGCACTCAGTTGTCTTCCCCACAACTGACAACTTAAAATCAGTAGCAGCAAACCAATTGGTTTACCAAATCCGGTAATTTTTGTAAAGTTTATCAATGATTTGAGATAATTCACGTTAATCGCTTTTACCTTTGAACTGGATAGTAAAATTAATTCTCTCTTATGAGGGATGTAACCGGATCGATAATCGAGGAAAATACTGTAATTAGGTTCTTTTTATAAAATTATTTCTCGGTAGTTGTACCTTAGATATGAAAACGAGCAACCCAGATAAACAAAAGGCAGTAGAAACCAAAAATAAGCGTCAGGGCAGTAGCTTAAACTCCTTTTTAGCTGGCGCAGCGACAGTGTTAGTTCTCCTCATTTTCGGAGGTGCAGGCTTTTTACTCTATCGGGCGATGCAATCCGGGCAAATAATTAACCCTTTTAATCGTCAAGCTAATCAAAATCGAACTGTTATTGTTCCATCTACTCCCGCACCGGTTTCACCATCTACTGAAACAACTGTCCAAGAAACTCCTCAAAATCCTTACATCCAATCTGCTTTAGAGAATAAAGCTCAAGTAGAATTACTTTCAGTTACTCGCAATCCAGCCAAACCTAGTGAAGTAAACGTGCAAATGCGGGTGCGTCGGATGACAGATGAATTTGTGGGAAGTGACATTATTAATGTGGGTGCTACCACTGCGCGAAATCCTGTTACTAACGATACTTACCAAGCCGTCGATTCCGTTAAACAATCATCCGGCCCAATTTTTCTATTTAATTTGCCACCAAAGCAAACTATTGATGGTTATGTGACATTAAACGTGCCACTAGGGGTTAATTCTATCGATATTTTAGTCAAAGATGCAGGTACGTTTAAAAATGTGCTGATTTCCAATCCAAAATTAGAAACTAGTGCAGAAAATGGAGTTTCCAGTGGTGTTAACCCGATACCTGCGTTACCAAATATTCCAAATACAAATCCCACTCAAGAAAGCAATAAACCCGCACCTGCAACTTCCCCAACTTCAGGCACAACATTAACTGAACAGAGCAAAAATTCTGCCGTTCCACAAGCAGCAACTCCAGTTCCCAGCACTCCCGCGCCAACACCTAAAACCAATGTTGAATTTCAATCAGGTGCATTTCAACAGTTAGCTTATGGGAATAACGCACAAGTAGATTTACTCTCAGCTAAACGCATTGTAGATCCCCAAACTGGTAATCGAGATGTAGTAAACTTGCAGATGCGAATTCGTCGTCTGGCGGATAATGTGGCAGAAAATAATATTATTAATGTTGGCGAAACAACTGCCAGAAATCCCGTTACTAGCGAAACCTTCAAAGCGGTCGATCCTGGCGAACGTTCTACTGGCAATATTTCTTTAGCACAGATTCGTCGAGATGCGTCTGTAGATGCTTATGTTTGGTTGAAAGTACCGCCAAATGTGAATACTTTAGATATCTACATTCCGGAAACTGGTGCAATTAGAAGCGTGCCAATTTCTAATTAAAATTGCATCTTTGTCAATTTTGCCGTGGTTTGTAGTAAGGACTTTAGTCTTTAGTTGATGACTGTGGAAGAGGACTAAAGTCCTCACTACAAACCTTGTTATAAATGAGGATGTCGCAGCCAAGCTTTCACTTTTTCTGGCCATAATTTAGGATCGTCTTCAGGGCGAATTTTGCGATCGAACATAGAAATAATTAGCGGTACACCACCCACTTTCGCACTCATCAAAACGTGAATAGCTATAGCCGCCACAACCAAACACCAACCTATTAAATGAATGTAATACCAAACATGATTCATTTCTCCTTGAGGTAGCCAATTTTCATCTTGAAATTTACCAGAAACTAACGCGACTAGCGCTGCAATTAACATCAGCGTATTGGCAAGACGTTGTAGGCTATACCACCAAATTGGTTTTCCTATTTTTGTTAAATTATTCAACGAATCGGCTTGTACTAAGCGTTTGTAGCCTACCCGGATACTATAAATAGTAAATATTATCATGATTGGGAAAAAGAAAAACCCAAAGGTGCCGTGAATATCAATTAAATCTCGGTTTTGTAAGGTGATTCCTAGTTTACCAAAGCGACCATCCCAGCTATCGTAAACTAAGAATCCCGTGATAGCTGCACCGATAACTAGTAACATAGTGGTTCCGTGCAGCAGTCTTAGAACTAGCGGTTGATAAGGTTTAGATTGGGGCATAGGTGTTTAGCAATAAGTACATGGTTATTTTATAATAGTTACAATATCTCAAATTTTATATTAACAGGTGGATGTGCAATCTATTGTCTTGTGCGATCGCGTAGCGTGGCATAGGCATATCGCACTTACCAATTTACCCCAAAGTCAACACACCTGCTGCATAATTAACTGTCAGCGGCATCATTTTCAACCATTGCAAACCTAATAAAGATTCCGGAATTCCCGCACCAGCTAAAACCGGAATAATATACTCCTGTTCATCTATGACAACTCTTCCTTCATATATATCAAAATACTCTAACCCTCTAGCCGTCTGCATGGTTCTATTCCATTCAATTACAGACCAACCTAAACTTTCAGCATCTTGCGTATCAAGTGCTAACCAACCAGTTGTAAATCCAGTATCTAGTAACACTTCGATCGGAAATCTTTCTCCCTCAGATGTAATTAAATCAATTTCAAAAATTAACTCTCCAATCTCACCGAATCTGCCTGAAATCATATCATTCCACAGGCTCCTGTATCGTTGATTCGGAACGTAACTACCCAGCCGATAGGATATTTTTGTCGTGCTTTCTGATATGCTACTTGTTCATCAGCATCGATAAAATAATCTCCACTGTTTGGCTCAATAATCATGAACCAGTTGTAATGATTGTTAATCAATTGAGGAGAAATTTGTTCAAAAACTGCACGAGCCTTTTGACAACGAGCATCTCGTTCAGCTTGGCGTCTAGCTAACTCCTCTGGCGGAATCGTGTATTCTGGAAATAACCTGCCTCGACGACGGGGGCGATTTGATTTGGTTTGAGTCATCGCTTTTTTTATCTATTTAGGTACGATTATTATAACATCTCAATTTGTTGCTAAATCAGCAAGTTAAATAGTTGTAGAAAATACAAATCATTTCTACAACTATTTATAATAAGCCTGGAACTGACAACCTATATTAGTTACCGATCGCCTTTCGGTAATTGGGAATTTTCCGCTGTAATTGGACTAATCAAACCCTGAGCAGTACTAAACAGATTGATCGGACTTCTCCCATCAGTAATTAACACACTTTGTAGACCAAGAGATTGTAAAAGTCGCGCCTGCATTTCCGGGCCAGCTTGCGCCATTGCTTGCAAGGTTTCTGGGCCGAGCGCTTCTACTTTTTGCCTGAATTCAGTAGTGGTAATTTCCGCCATACTTTGTGCTTTTTCAATTTCCAAAGCAATTAGCGCTTGTTGATGCGCTAATTCAGCTTCCTGTTTTGCCCTCAATTGAGTCAATTCAGTTTCATAGCGAATTCTTGCCGCTTCTGCTTCTTGTTGAGCCAAGTTAACAGCTAACTGCCCTTCAATTCTCGCCGCTTCTGCTTTTGCTCTGGCTTCTGCTGTGGCTTTACCTGTAGTTTCTATAGCAGAGTTTTCTGCTTGCAACTCCAGCAAATTTCTCCGTTCTGCTTCTGCCGCACCTTTATCAACGATTGCCTGCCTTTCTAATCTCGATTTTGCTTCTTGTTCGATCCGTTCTGCATCGTGTCTGGCAGCAGCTTCTTGAGCATCCGTAGTAATTTGGATGGCAATTTGTACCGATTTTTGCAAACTTTTTAAAGTTTCCTCATCTACTGGTTCTACTGATTGAATATCAACATTAAAAATCACCAAATTATTGGTTCTAAAACGGAATTCTTCACCCACGCGACCTTCTGCATCCGTACCGAAGACAGCAGTGCGAATAATCCGAGCCGAATTGCGGTGAAATTCATCAAATTTTACGCTGGCTACCGCACCACGCACGCGAGATGCGATCGCTTTACAAGCAGTATCTACAAAATCAGGTACTTGAAAAAGTTTTGCCGCCGCTTGTTCGTCATGTCTACTAACATCAAAATACCAATTATAAGACAGACGTAACTGAAGTCTGGCATGATCTGATGTTTCGACAGTAAACAAATCGGTCATGAAATCCGGCCCTAATAATAAGGCTAAAGACTTAATTACATGAGGTCTTTTCGGTACGCTACCGGATAAACTTAACACCGTAAAAGCTTCATCTGGCCCCAGCATTACTAAGTCTGGGCCAAATACAGTTCGCGCCGTTCTTTCCTTATAATCATGTATTTGCACGGCGGCATTTTGCGGAACGTGAAAAACCACAGCGCGGGTTTTATCTCGTTTGTTTGTTGTTTCAGATATGGCGGAAATTTCTATTGTTTGATTTTGGCGATCGCCTTTGGTAAAATGATGCCGACCCCGTTCGGAAACGGGATCGTTTTTCAGCGCTAATAGTTCTTCCACAACTGGCGGCAGTTCTTTTTCCCAAAGTTCCTCATAAGGACTGAGCATATAAGCTTGAGGCCCACTGACAACTTTCAGTTCACCAGTCTGAATATCCCTAATATAAATTCCTTCGTTCTTATCAAGAGGAATTGCTTGACGTTTCTCAACTACTTCTACTTCCACAGGAGGGATATAATCTCTTGGCCCTGCAATCATCCACATATCCCCTGGTTGACGTTGAATTAAATTATCACTTTCACCCTCACTAAAAGCTTCTTTAGCTTTTAACAAAAGTGCTTCCTGTTCTCCCAAAACATAAACTTTTTGAATGCCGTTTTCCAGTGATTCACCTGGATGCAAGAAAAATGAAATTCTCCCCTGCCTAACTTCTTGCATTCCCAATTGTGGTTTGCCATCTTCATCAATTGGGTTGAGAACAATGCACCATTCTCTGTCTCCCAAAGTGGTAATTTTTACTTCTCCCACCACCTCTTCATAAACATCGGGAATGTGGATTTCTGCATCTTCAAAAGTAACTAACCATTCATCACCTGCTTTACGTTGCCGACCGAAAACATCAATAAAAGTGCGTTTTGCTCTTAAATGCAATGCTTTCTTTTCCGTCAAAACGTAAGCATTAATTATGCCAAGAACCTCTTCATCGACTCCTGGTAAATAAGCACCTTCTTCTCTTACTAACCATTCTTCACCCGCTCTTCTTCTGCTACCTTGACGGTCGATGCAATTCTGTCTTGCCACTAGCCGTAAAGCTTGGTTTGGTTTAATTACTTTGGCAGGAATTATTTCTAACACCTCAACTTGAATACGAGGATTATAAGTTCCTGGGCCTTCAAATAACCATTCATCTCCAGCTAAACGGTTGATAGTTTGAGTTTCACTTTCTCCATCTACGGTTACTGTAATTGTATGAGTGAAATCGCGAATAGCTCTCAGACGTAGTGCTTGATTTCTTTCCACAACTTGCAGTTGAGCAATTTCTCCCGCCAGTTCTTCGCCGGGATAAAGAGGAAAAGGTTCTTGTGCAAAGCGAATTTCTGCATCACCGTAACGAAGTTTGATTTGTCCGTGTTCGTCAACAATCGGATTACCATCTTCATCTCGAAGCACGGGATTTTCTATTACGCAATAATATCGAGGCGGTACGACGATCATCGGTTCCGGTTTCAAGATTAACCGTTCGTGATCGCGTAAAGTAATCGTTTGCGGGCCAACTTCCAATCTAGTCACGCCAGTATTGTTATCGAGAACGTGAATGAATTGTTGGGGTTTAAGGCGAATTACGCCACTAGAACTTCCGGGGATTTCAGTTTTATTTTCCAATTTGCGATCGGTTGTATTCATATCCATCTTCTAATATTTGATTGCTACAGTTTTTAGGTATATGATTAAGAGAATTTTCTGTTCTCGTTTCACTTTTTTAAAATCACCATATTCCTAAAAATTCTGCTCGATCCTAACCGCAATTTGTCAGCAATCTCTAATTTGTAATGAATCTACAATTTCGTTCTAAATTTGTTACACGAAGGCTATAATTAAGTTGGCTTGGCGTAGCCTGCTGTAGGCATTTGCACTTTAAAAAATAGTACGATTTCTCTGGGTAATTGCGTTTTTAATAATTTGAATATTAGTAATAGCTTAAACCAACAACTCATCAACTACCACGCTAAAACCTGGTAGCACGCTCTGAGTACTAACTACTTTACCTAAATTAAATAATTTTTGCTGCTGTTTAGTAATAACCAATATCCACTGACTTTCCGGAAAAACCAGCCAGATCTCTTGACAACCAGACTCTAAATATTCTCTGACTTTAGTAAATACTTCTTCTGCTGCATCAGTAGGAGAAATAATTTCAGCAATTAGTGGAAAACTTTGTGGTAATACGGTAAAATTATCTCCATATTGTGACAGTAATTCTGTTGTTAAATAAGCCACATCCGGACAACGCCCTCTTCCCACCGTCCGGCAAGATACTTCAACGTACACTTCTCCACCCTGCTGACTCGAATTCATGTAGTTTCTCCAAGCAGTAGCGAGTCTAGCTTGAGTCCGACTATGTTTTGCTGTCATACCGTTTTTCTCCACTAATTGCCCATCCACCCATTCTGTATTATCGGGAGGATTGTGCATATAGTCTTCTAGTGTAAAAACTTTTGACACATTTGCAACTTCGGCAGTAGTTACCATTGCTTGTCTCCTTGACAGCACATATTAATACGATCGCTCATACCAATCTAGCACTGATTTTTCAAATATTGCCTCACCACAGCTTGCAACTTAAAAACCGTCTCTCCATTCTCTTTCTTTTCCAGCAAACAACGTCTTCCCAAAGATTGCATTACCTTGAATAACTCTGAAGGCGATATCTGCACATCATTTAACAATTGAGAGATAGAAACAGGTTCATTTTGATTCGCTAATCTAGACATTACCTGTTTCTCTAAATCTGATAACTTACTAAACTGTCGATCGAATATATCTTTTAAATCCTCACTCACAAATAATTCATCATATTTCAAAAATTCAGCCACTCTACCACCGCACAAATCTTTAATCAGCGTTGCTACTATTTTTAGCCATAATGGATTCCCCTGGTAAAGGTGAATCAATTCTTCCCATTTATCTTCATCAGCTAAACCTTTCTCTTTGAGTATTTCCCTTGCTGCAATACCCAAACCATTTAATTGTAGCGATCGCACTAATTTACCTTCGCCTTCAAATGCCACAATTTCTCTTGATTTATCCCAACTAAGCAACAGCAAGCAACTATTATGATGTAATTCTCCTAGTCTTTTAAAGAATAATCCATAATCTTCATATCCAGTTTCATAGCTACCAGCTAGTTGTCCGCCAATAAAAATCTGATGTACATCATCGAATACGATCAGACAGCGTTGCTTTCGCAGATATTCTATGAATTGCGATCGCTTATTTTTTCCACTACCTAATAATTCGCTTTCCGGTTGATTAGATAAAAATTCAATTAGTTCTTTTTGGATTAATTCTAGTGGTGGTTTGTCCGACAAACTTCGCCAAATTACACAGTCAAATTTATCCTGAATTTGCTTGAGTAGCTGAACTGCGATCGCACTTTTTCCGATCCCGCTTATCCCCAAAAGTGCAACGAGACGACAGCGTTCTTGCACAATCCATTTTTCTAGGGTAGCCAGTTCTTCTGTGCGATCGTAGAAATTGCCGAGATCCGGTGCATCATCTACAAAAACCCGGTTTCTTGGAGAAACCGGGTTTTTAGTTTCGTGCGATCGATCTTGTGAGGCTTCTGGAGGTTGTAAAGGTGTTGTACAAAGGTTAACGTTTTTAATTCCTACAAAGTCTTTTGCTAACTTCGATGAAACAATAGATATTTGACACCTTTCCATTGTAGAGCGAACATTGGACTTATTAACATCTTCGCCTAATATATGTGATAGTACCTTCCAAAGTTCAGAAGCGATATCCTTAACGTGACCTTCTGTGCAATTAAATTCTTCTGCTATTTTTGAATATTTCTGATTTTGCACCGTTCCCCGTAAGATAGCTTCTTGCAGATCGTCTAGATGTTTCCCTGTTTTGGTAAAAATTAGGCGATCGGCTACTTTTAACACTTCTTTAACGTCCATTGGTTGGGTAGATGTCGGTGTTTTCACTATTATAATCCGACTTTTTCCTACTTTCTCCGACTTCGGCAAGCAAATTTTACTAAATTTCATATTTATTTTACAATATCTCCGACTTCTTCCTATTTTTTCCGACTAGACATCCTTTATAGTTTAGCAAATAATACCTGTATACAAAATGACAAGCTATTAAATTTAACCTGGTTCCAAAAAGGAGATATCATTATGATCGTTAAAAGTCAGAGTATTACTTGGAATGATCTTCCCAATATTAATGAAGTCGATCCATTTAATGAGAATGATGAAGAATGTTTGAACGAAATCAGAACCGTTTTGGAAAAGTATAACCTTACATCCAGATTCGGCGTAGCCCTATTACACAAGCACTTCCAAGTTTTAAATGACGAAGTTTTGGTGGAATCCTGCGATGCAAAACACCGTACATTGTCAACCCGTACTGTTAAAGCTTTGGAGGCTGAAAATATGAATCTTATAACAACAATGTGGCGTTTTGATGGTGGCATAGCTTATAAATGTTCTTATTGTAAAAAAGATCATCACACCTGATTAAGTGCTGCACCTCCCTCGTTTTTTAAAGGGATGACGCTAATGCGTCGCTCCTTGTATGCGATGTTGATGCCTATACTTAGCATTTCAAGTTGAGAACCTTTAAGCTTCGAGGGTGCGATCGCACTGACTTCACTCCCTCTTCATTTTGCACCAAAGCTCTTAGCTAAAAGCGAATACCTACGGCAGGCTACGCCAACACATCTTACCCAAAATATGTGCGATCGCACTTTCTCACCCAAACATCTCAACCCTTATTTTTCCAGCTTCTTGATCTGTTCCTCAATTAATTCTGGTAATTTTGCCCAATCCTCTGGATTTTTGGGACATGGATATCTTACTGTATTTTTATTATCAGCCTTCAAACGGTCAACCAATTTATAGAAAGCTTCATTATCATCTCTGTGAGCCATTACATAGCTTCGTAATTCAGCCTTGCTCATCGTTTCAAAATCTGGTTTCATATCAAAAACTCCCACGTTCCATCACGATAAATTTGGATTTGAAGTTCTTCCCCTGCCAAAATGAATATCGAGCCATCGCGCTCATCCAAACGTAATATTTCAATTGAGCGGTAAAAATTAGTCAAAGCTTGACATAACCTAATGCAGGTTAGACCTTGTTCTGTTGTTGGAAGAATACGTACTCCTTTCAAAAAGCTCTGCTATACAATTATAAAATATTCTTAGGAATTAGCCCGTTTCTTACTATTGGTATCATCGTTACTACTTGGACGAAGATGCGATCGCACTTCCTCCACTCCCTCCTCATTCTGCACCAAGCACCTTACCCAAAATATGTGCGATCGCTTTTGTTTCAATTAACTAGGTGGACGACGAATTCGTGTCTGTATTTCATCTGCAACTACTAAACAACCTTGCAAACTTTCTAATCTTTGTTCGCTCAAAATACGAGAAAGAAGATTTAGCACCGCCTGACTGCTACGACTGCGGGGACGCAACAATAAAATACCGGGATGCGTTCCAACTGGAAAACGACGAACATCAGAGAAATCTAAATCTAGCGTAATAAAAAAACGCCCTTCGGCACAAACTTTTTGCCATACAATCTCGTCATCTGCACCCGATAGTCCTTCATCAGTAACCCTGTCGCAATCATAACCCGCCTGTCGCAGAAACTCGGCGTGGAAGTTACTCATATTCTCATCTAATTTAACAAGCATTGTCATCTATCTAAGTGGCAACAATTCTTCTTCTCTCGCCAGCGCAGCAGCATAGGAAATAGCCGCTTTTACATTTTCCAAACTAAGCGGTGGATATTCAGCTACGATCTCTTCCGCTGTTAGTCCCTCTGCTAGATTATCTAGAATAACTGTAACCATGATCCGCGTTCCTTTGATGCAAGGTTTCCCGTGACAAACCTTGAGGTCGATACTGATACTTTCTTGCCACTCGTTCATTTTACTGGCCATAAATTTGGTTACTACTATATCCTAAATTATGCCTGAAGCGCGATCGCAATTGCGATCGCACCTTACCCAAATTAAGTGCGATCGCTTTTTGTGACTTAACGCATTTACTTGACTTTTAAAGATTCATCAAAAAATCCTCAACAGAAACACCCGCCTGCTCTAAAATACTTTTAAGAGTTCCAATCGCCAAAGTTTTTCGCTGTACTGGCACTACACAACCTACTTCTATTACCCGTTGAAGATTTTGTTCATCATCTACTGGCAATTGTTTCTTTAAAATGACGTGACTTCCCCGCTGCCGCACTTGCACAAAGCCTAAACGTTCTAAAGCACGTATAGCTTCTGCACTACTAATTCGTGGTAATCTAGGCACTCAACACCTCGAATGTAGTGAGAAGACGAGGAGAAGTTTTAGGCAAAGGGAATTCTTCTAAATAAAGTTCTGTTGCTTCTTTGAGATTAGCGATCGCTTCTTCAATCGTCTCTCCCTGGCTAGCAGTTCCTACCTCAGGACATTCTGCAACATATACATCTTCTTCCCAATAAACGATTGCGGTGAAAGTTCGAGCCATTCTTAATAATATTGATATAGTTCTTTCTCTTCTTATTTTAACACATCCCACTTACCATGATTGTCATTCCTTATTTTCCTGGTAATGTAGCTCTTGAAACTCTTTCCCAATTACTTAGAAGCTAATTCCATTTCTTCAACATAAAAATCCCCAATTTCCACTGGAAATCTTAAATTATTTCCCTCGCGCATCTGTGAAACTAGCTGATAAATTTCTACTCCTAAATTCTGATTAAATCTAAAGAGCTTCAAAAAATATTCATACCCCCGAATACCTTGAATTTGACAATTTGCAATAGTATAAGTTTCCACATTTAAAGTAAATTCATGTCGCTCCGTACCAATTAACACTACCACATTGAAACCGAGGTTTTTTGATGCAGGTTTGATAGAAATAACTTGGGTTTTCATTGTGCTATCTAATAAACAGCTTGTCCATTCCAGTATTCTAAAAAATCAGCTTTTCTCATCCTGTATTTCGTCCCCTCCCAAGGCTCCTTGTTAGTATTGGGAAGTGGAGTGATCACTCAAAATCATTCTAAATTCTGAATGATGACTCCTAACTCCTATTAATTAACTCTTCGGCTTATAAGTCGATTGCACTTGCAATTCCTTCAACTGTTTTTCATCTACACCAGATGGCGCACCTGTTAACAAACAACGAGCTTGTTGTGTTTTCGGGAATGCAATTACATCGCGAATTGACTCTTCACCAGCTAACAGCATCACCCAACGATCTAAGCCGTAGGCAATACCACCGTGAGGCGGCGTACCGTATTCAAATGCTTCAAGCAAAAATCCAAATTTATTTCGCGCTTCCTCTGGAGAAAAGCCGATCGTTTCAAACACTCTCTCTTGAACATCGCGTTGATGAATCCGCCGACTTCCGCCGCCAAGTTCTACGCCGTTGAATACTAAGTCATAAGCTTGGGCTCTGGCAGTTTTCAAGTCGTCCACGTCATCGGGATGAGGTGCAGTGAATGGGTGGTGCAATGCTTCTAGTCGTTTCTCATCAGCATTCCATTCAAACATCGGGAAATCGGTTACCCAAAGCAGGTTAATTTTATTGTTATCGATTAATCCCATTTGCTGTGCAATGACTTGGCGCAAACGATCGAGTGTTTTGTTCACTACTGCTGTTGAGTCGGCTGCAAATAACAACAAACACCCAGCTTGTGCATTGGTGCGTCTGAGTATTTCCTGCTTTTGTTCTTCTGTCAGGTTATCTTTAATCGCGCCAATAGTGTCGATTTCGCCATTTTCTCGCACGCGGATATAAGCCAAACCTTTTGCACCAGCTTCCGCAGCTTCTTTAAATAAGTCGCCACCTGGCTTGATCCGCACGTTGGAGATAATATCGTTACCGCCGGGAATGGGCAATATTTTCACGATACCGCCGGATGCGATCGCACTGGAAAACACTTTGAAACCGGAATCTTTGACGATATCGGAAACATCAACTAATTCTAAATCGTAGCGAGTGTCCGGTTTATCGCAACCGTAACGTGACATCGCTTCGGCATAAGTTAACCGAGGGAAAGGTCGAGGTAAGTCAATTCCTTTGACTGCTTTGAAAACGTGAGAAACTAATTCTTCGTTCAACTGGAGAATATCTTCTTGAGTCATGAAACTCATTTCCATATCCAGTTGAGTAAATTCTGGTTGTCTGTCGGCGCGTAAGTCTTCATCCCGGAAACAACGAGCAATTTGATAGTAACGATCGAAGCCAGATACCATCAATAATTGCTTAAATAATTGGGGTGATTGCGGTAGTGCAAACCATTCACCGGGGTTAACGCGACTGGGTACTAAATAATCTCTTGCACCTTCGGGAGTGGAACGAGTCAAAATTGGTGTTTCCACTTCGATGAAGTTTTCTTGGTCTTCCAAGAAGCGGCGAATCGCTTTGACAACTTGGTGGCGCAGTTGTAGATTTGCCGTCATGCGATCGCGCCGCAAATCCAAATACCGATATCTTAGCCGCAATTCTTCCCTTACCGACTCTTCTTCGCCAGCCGATACCTGGAAAGGCAGCTGTTTGTATACCTGATTGAGTAGTTCGATTTGGTCTGCGTAAATTTCAATCTCACCAGTGGGTAATTTCGGATTAAGCGATTCCGGCGGACGTGGCGTTACCCGACCAGTAATTTTTACAACATACTCATTACGTAGCTTTTCAGCTTGTGCGTAGGAATCTGGGGTGCGTACTGGGTCACTGACAATTTGGACAACGCCAGAGCGATCGCGCAAATCCAAGAAAATGACGCCCCCGTGATCGCGGCGACGATCCACCCAGCCACAAAGGGTGACAGTCTCTCCCACATGGGAAGCGTTAATTTGGCCGCAATAATGGGTTCGCATAGTGGTTAATTCAGAAATCCTGCTGGAAAATGGGAAATTTAAATGTATTCTCAGTCTCGGATGGTGGATACCAGAAGCTACCTACCTTCACCAGACAATATAAGAAAACCTCCCCATTATCCAGCATCCCAGGTACTTTTGTGATAGCACATTCGGAAGAAGGAACACCTCTGTCCCTCTTTCCATGTCTCCTTTTGATGACAATAGGGTAGAACTCAGGAGTCAGAATTCAGAATTCAGGAGTCAGGATTCAGGAGTCAGAATTCATGAGTCAGGAGTCAGAATTCAGAATTCAGAATACAAAACAACTATTCTCTGTCTCTTATACTCCTTCTCTTTCCCTAGCCCCTAGCCCCTAGCCCCTGTCCCTTTCACTTAGAAAAATAAGCCATCAACGAATTCCAGGCATTTTTGGCCGCATCTGCCAGCCGGACGCCAAAAGACTCGATTTCGCTCGCTACCACTTGCCAATTCTTTTCGGCTTGTTTTTGAACGTCTTGTACGGCTTGTTCGATTCTCTCTTTTTCGATCGATTTATTTTGTTCGATCGCTTCCCGCGCTTGTCGCACGGACTTGAGATAATTTTCTAGGGTAACGTTACCAGCCGATTGAATTTCCGATTGAGCGCGAGTTTTAATCGCATCTACTAATAACCAATTTTTCTCAGCTTCTTTTTTAATGATTTCCGATGCTTGGTCAACGCGCTCTTTGGCAGAAGCTTGATTTTGTTCGATCGCTTCCCGCGCTTTATTAATCGCGTTCATGTAAGCTTCGCGGGTCAGTTCGCTAGCTGATTGAAATTCTGCTTCTGCCCGTTTTTTGATTGCTTCAAACAAAGCCGCCGTTTCCTTAATCACCTGTTCTGGGGTATTAGCAGGCATCTCCTTGGTGACGATCTCGGTTGTCTGTTGGCTAGCCTCTACAATCTCAGTTGATTCATCTACCTTTACAATTTCAGTTGTTTCATTAACTTCTACAATTGCAGATTCTTTAGGAACGCTATTTTCTTCTGTCATGATTTTTCTCCTATGTTGTGATTATTATTTCATTGACCAGCGATCGGTCGATCGCCATATTTTGTATAATTGTAACGAATTCAATTACTTATCAGATGATGGTTAACGCCCACGAGTAAGTACGGTTTAGCACACCTAACATTTGCTTAAGTTATCGATAGTAGGAAAAAGTTTTAAAATTATGTTAATATTATAATTTAAGAACAACAATCGCAATTCAGCGAAAGCAGAGCTAATTTGAATACTTCTAATTTGGTAATAAAACTATCAATCCCTCTTACCATACTTACTAGCGATCCCCATTAGCTTAAATAACCCGAATTGCTAGTTATAAAGATTGAGGCAGGTAGGGCGATCGGGCTGGGGCTAGGAGCAATGGAATGGAAGGGACTAGAAGTAAATATTAGTAAAATTTTTCAGTTTTGAATCATTCTCTCATCCAACTACCAGGATAAAACTTTCTTCAGTCAAAAAAAGTAATATTTAGCACTAATTGGTTAAATCATATATTCTATTTTAATAAATGTCTCATCATAAGCACTTTTTAACTTATATACAAAATATTCACCCTATAGCTGAGGCTGATATGATTCAGTAGGGAAGAGGGGGTAAAAGTATTAAATGTTTAACAACTCGCGTCAGTTCCAGATCGTAGAATATGTTTGCTTGGCTGGCTCAGTCGTTGGGGCAGTAGTAGCGACGATTAGCGGACAGGTGATTTACGTAGCTGTACCTTTGTGTGCTTTAGCACTAGTGAGTTCGATCGCGCGGCGTAGCTTTGAAGTATTGACAAAACAAAGTACTAATGCTGCGATCGTGCGAGTTCAGCGGCAGCTATCTGCGGAAATACAATCTCTGTATGCCTCCGTTCGTTCTTTACCCCCCATTCCAGCCTCCATTCAAGATCGGAATCGCCAACAACAGGGTCACCTTTCCGATGAAATGCAAGACTATATAGCTTCGCTGGTCAAAGTAAACGTCAATGCAGCTAATCGGGATATCGATCGACTCAAGGAACAGTGCGCTACCTTACAAGATTCGATCGGCAGTGTAATTCAATACCTGAACAATTCTTCCTTATCAGCTAGAGTAGACCATTTGGAGCAGTCGATCGCCAAAATATCCCAAGGAATGGGAGATGTTTCTTACCAATTTGATGCAAAACTACAAAAACAGCTAGATGAGCTAAAACAACAAGTACAACTAATCAAAATTGAAATAGCTTCCAGAGAAAAAATTAGAGAAACCGTTAGTTTACCTAATTTAGAAAGTGGCAGCGTACAAGAGCCGAAATGCGGGAGTGCGGGAGAAGAATTGAAAATTACCCCCATCTCCCCATCCCCCCATCCCCCCACTCTGCCATCTCCCCAAAACCTTCCGGCGGAAAGTTGGAGTTGCCTAAAAAGTTTCGCCGGACATTCTGATTGGATATCATCATTAGTAATTAGCTCTGATGGTCAAAAAATAGCCAGTGCCAGTTTTGATGGTCAAATTAAACTTTGGGATTTGCCAACCGGGGAATTAATTCGGGTAGTATCGGAAAATGCTGGAGTAGTTTACGCGATCGCCCTTAATTCAGATGCCGAAATACTTGCCAGTGGCAGTTCCGATTTAAGCGTAAAAGTATGGGAATTACAAACAGGTGCCTTAATTGAAAACTTTAAAGAACATTCGGGTTCGATTCGGTCGGTAGCTATTAGCCCAGATGGAACAACTCTTGCTAGTGGCAGCTTCGACCAAACTATTAAAATAGCGTCTTTACAAACGAGCAAATTAATAAATACCTTAACCGGACACCAAGGGGCAGTTAGCGCGATCGCATTCAGTCCCGATGGAAAAATTTTGGCTAGTGGTGGCGGTGATGGCAATATCAAATTTTGGCATTGGAATACCGGACAATTGCTGCACACTTTAGGTGGTCATTTAGGTGCGATCGGTGCAGTAGCTTTTCATCCTAACGGACTTCTTTTGGCGAGTGCTAGCACTGATAAAACTATTAAATTGTGGAATTTAACAACTTTAGAAAAGAGCGGCATTTTCACAGGTCATCTTGGCGCTGTTACATCTGTAGTATTCAGTCCAGATCGAGAAACTTTAATCAGTAGCAGTGCAGACGGTACGCTGAAAATTTGGCATTGGCAAACAGGTAAACAAATTTGTAGCCTTAATACTAATTCTGTTGCTTCAGTGATATCAGTTGCCGTTAGCCCGAATGGGAAAATATTAGTTAGCGGTAGAGTAGATGGTACGATCGATATTTGGCAGCGTAATTGATCGTTACAAAATCTATATCTGTCATGACACAGCAGAATGAAAACTTTAAAGAATTCATTGGCAAGCTGATCGGTCGGGTCAGCAGCTTAGAAAACGCGATGATTCAGATCGATCGCAAATTGGCAGATATTCCCAATCAAATAGAAGAAGCTGTTCAAAAACGCCTAGATGAAATTACACGATCGAATCAGCCAGCGCCAGTTGCTTCGCTACCAACGCCTCAAACTCAGCCTTGGAAATGTTTAGCTACTCTTTCCGCTCATCGAGGCGGAGTTAGTTCGATCGCAATTAGCCAAAACGGGCAATTCCTCAGCAGCGTTGGTAAAGACAACACCCTCAAAATTTGGGATATCCCCACAGGCGAACTAACTCGTACTATCTCTGGTGCATCTGGGGTTGCGTCGGTTGCGATTAGCCCAGATGGACAGACTTTTGCAAATAGTAGTGGTTCCCATATCAAAATTTGGGATTTTCGCATCGGGGAACTACCTCGCAGCTTTTCAATGGAACCAGGTGAGGTTTATTCAGTTGCTATTAGTCTCGACGGTCGGTTACTTGTGGCTGGTAATAGTGAAGGAGAAATTACCATCTTAGATCTGCCAGTGGGAGAACAACTACGTTCTTTTGCTTGGCATTCCGAAAATACTCTTGATTGGCACGCGAAAGGAAGCGTAAAAGTAGTTAAGATTAGTGCAGACAAAACAATAATAGCCAGTGGTGGTACAGACAACACCGCCAAACTTTGGAATCTCAATACAGAAGAACTTATCTTTACTCTGTCCGGACATTCCGGATCTATTAATACTCTTGCTTTCAGTCCTCAAGATAATATTGTTGTTAGTGGTAGTTCGGATAAAACCATCAAAATTTGGGATGTAAAAACGGGTTCTTTGCAGCGAACTTTATACGGACATTTAGAACCAGTAAGAACCGTTACAATTAATCCGACTGGTCAGTTAATTGCTAGCGGTAGCGATGACGAAACAATTAGAATTTGGAACGTTACAACCGGAGAGTTGCTGCGTACTCTTTCCGGACACTTAGGTGGTGTTAATTCAGTTGCTTTCAGTCCAGATGGAAAGCTATTAATTAGTGGCAGCCAAGACATGACCATCAAGTTCTGGAGTACTAATTAATAGTTGTTTATTTACCTTGCTGCTTCAGCATTTTTCGTTCTATACTCGGCACATTGCTGAATTAATTTCGCTACCAAGCCAGTCCAACCAGTTTGATGAGAAGCGCCAATTCCAGCACCATTATCGCCGTGAAAATATTCATAAAATAAAATTAAATCTTGCCAATCGGAATGAGTTTGAAATATTTTCGTATCTCCATAAACAGGGCGTCGCCCGGATTCATCCTTTAGGAAAATTGCCATTTGTCTGTGAGATAATTCTGTCGCTATTTCCCAAAAATTCATCATGTTTCCCGAACCTGTAGGACACTCTACTTTAAAGTCATTTCCCAAATAGTAATGAAATTTTTGGAGAGATTCGATAATCAAATAATTCACCGGAAACCAAATTGGCCCGCGCCAGTTAGAATTTCCGCCAAACATTCCCGTACTCGATTCTGCTGGTTCGTAATCTACTCGGTATTCCTGACCGTTAAAGTGAAAAATATAAGGACGATCGGCATGATAGCGAGATAAGGAACGAATGCCATAATCGCTTAAAAATTCTTTTTCATCTAGCATTTTTTCGAGAATGCGTTTTAATTTACTTTGGCAAACAATTGATAGCAATCTCATTTCTCCCATACCAGGAGTTTCCATACAAGCAACATTTTGCTTTAAATCTTTACGATGGCGAATAAACCACTCCAATCGCCGTTTGAAATTAGGTAATTTAGAGAGGGTTTCCGGTTCAATAGTAGTAATGGCAAATAAGGGAATTAGTCCCACCATCGATCGCACTTTAACGCGCTGCATTTCTCCATTCGGAAAATGCAACACATCATAGTAAAAACCATCAGTTTCATCCCACAATTGGGTACCATCGCCACCGATATGATTCATCGCATCGGCAATATAAAGAAAATGCTCGAAAAACTTGCTGGCAATATCTTCATAAACTGGCATTTTCGTAGCCAATTCCAAAGCTATTTTCAGCAGATTTAAGCAATACATTCCCATCCAACTGGTGCCGTCTGCTTGAGCGATACATCCTCCAGTAGGTAAGGGCGCACTCCGGTCGAACAAGCCAATATTATCTAATCCTAAAAATCCGCCTTGAAAAACATTTCTTCCTTCAATATCTTTGCGATTTACCCACCAAGTAAAATTCAGTAATAGCTTTTGAAATACTCGCTCTAAAAATTGGATATCTTGGCGACCGTACATTTTTTTTTCGATTTGATAAATCCGCATTGCCGCCCAAGCATGAACTGGTGGATTTACATCGCCTAATGCCCATTCATAAGCTGGCATTTGACCGTTTGGGTGCATATACCATTCCCTAGTTAATCGATCGAGTTGCAGTTTGGCAAAGTCTGGATCGATCGTCGCAAAAGGTATTAAATGAAAAGCTAAATCCCAAGCGGCATACCAAGGATATTCCCACTTATCGGGCATGGAAATAATATCTTCATTAAATAGATGTTTCCAATCGGAATTTCTGCCGGATTTGCGTTCCTTGGGTGGAATGGGCATAGTTGGATCGCCCTCGATCCAGTCTTGAATTACATAGTAGTAATATTGTTTACTCCACAACATTCCCGCGAAAGCTTGTCGCTGTAAGTTTCGCTGGTCTTCTGATAATTCAAATGGACAAATACGAGTATAAAATTCATCAGCTTCAGTCATCCGGTCTTGAAAAATTTGGTCAAATTCCCAACCCAAAGGTTGAACATGATTTTCTATGTCAGTTAACCTTAATTTAATTATTTTTGTTTCGCCCGGAGCTAGTACTATGTGGTAATGAGGTGAAACTTTAGTGCCAACCCGATCGGGATTAACAGCATCTTGTTGACCGTGAATCAAATAATTGTTAATACCATCTTTTACATATGGCGAAGCATTAGGTGTACCAAATAAATATTCGTAATTAGTTTCGTTTTCGGTAAATAATAATTCCGGTATTTCGTCCCAATACAACCATCGCTTTCCTATCGTTGGATCGTGGGCTTCGATGATGCTTAATTTTTGATTAGAATGTACTTCTTGAAGTACTGGTTTTTGGCTATTCACATCCCATGACCAAGTATTGCGAAACCACAAAGTAGGTAATAGATGTATTGGTTTTGATTCTGAAGCTTGATTGGTGATGCTAATGCGAATTAAAATATCTTCGGGAGCGGCTTTTGCATACTCGACTAAAACATCGAAATAACGGTTATCGTCGAATACTCCTGTATCGATAAATTCATATTCTTGTGCATGGCGATCGCGCTGGCAATTCTCCTCAATTAATTGGTCGTAAGGAAATGCTGATTGGGGATATTTATACAAGTATTTCATGTAGGAATGAGTGGGAGTGCTGTCCAGATAAAAGTAATATTCTTTGACATCTTCTCCGTGATTTCCTTGTTTTCCCGTTAAGCCAAATAAGCGCTCTTTCAGAATGGGGTCTTGTTCGTTCCAAAGCGCGATCGCAAAACACAGCCGTTGATGATTATCGGAAATTCCGGCAATCCCATCTTCCCCCCACCGATAGGCACGCGATCGCGCTTGTTCGTGGGTAAAATAATCCCAAGCTTCCCCCGTAGCGCTGTAGTCTTCTCGCACCGTTCCCCACTGCCGTTCGCTTAAATATGGCCCCCAGCGTTTCCAGTAGGCTTTGCGTTCTCTATCTTCGGTTAATCTGGCTTCTTCTTTGGTCATTTTTCACTCATTACCGTGACTGAATTATATAGTTATCAATAAAAAATATTTTTAATTATTAAGGTTCATAAAAATATAATTAATAATGTGATATCAGCGCGTTCCTGCACCTTGGCTACTATTTGGCCCACCCCTGTCTGTCGGAGGTTGGTACTCTTGGATTTGTATCGAGTTTTGGGGTTGTAAGGCTGCCAAGTTAGCTTGAACGTGAATAAATTGCAACCCAATAGTTAATGTAAATATCCCTGTAACTTTGATTAGATAATTCATATCACCGACCTCCTAAAGACTCAATTATTATGAGTCGTTACTCAAGATACTTCAGTGATGGGAAATTCAGCCAAGTGTGATAAAAAATTTGCAAATCCGTGATTAGTTGCTAGCGGTATAGTGACTGGCTATTCACATAGTGAGTGATATCGATCGCAAGTTGGTATTATAGAGGGCTAAGGGCTAGAGGCTAGGGAAGAGGGAAAAATCAAGGGTTTGAAAATTTGTCGATGTTTATCCCTACTCCCCTGCTTGCCTCAACTAGCAACTTAATTGCTGATTAGCTCATTTAACCAAGTCTAGAGCAACTGTAGCTTTTGAGAGCGCGGACTTGAACAGCCGGGTTATACTGGCCGGATAAGCGATCGCCCAACTGTTGATGGTCAAACAAACCGTTCCCAACGCAAACAGAATGTACGTAGGAGCCATCACCACCCCAATTACCAACCAACTAAAGACGTGGAGTATCATCAATACTGCTGGGATATAGGCTAGTGCAGCAGCTTGATTAATTTGCACTCTTGGGCGACCTAGTACCGTTACCGCGATCGTGTATAAGGTAAATAGCAAGTTGGCTGGGACTAGAAACGCACAAATAGCGGCGCAGTGGGTACGGGAAAACTCTGATAAAAAATGAAAATCGATCATGTAAATAAATGGTAATGGGCAATCGGAAAGAGCGTATTAATGGAAATTATTTCTTTTTTTTGGTAGTCCAAGCATCGGTAAACATCATTAGAAACGCGCCGATGATAATCGCGATCGCTAACCCACCTGCTATTATATTCTGCCAATCAGTTGTTTCCATTTGCTTATTTAATGCTGCTCAACTTTAATTCAGCCCATATTTTAACTCAGCTTGGCTTAATCAAAATTTAATTAATTACAAAATCTCTTCCATTTCACGCCAGCGCTCTTACATTTACCGCCTCCCTTTAGACAGTCCAGCAAAAAAAAGCAGGCTCTCCCCTACATAGTGCGATCCAACAAACCGATTCATTTGCTACGATATTTGCTCGCTCGGCATTTTCTATACCCGATGCTTGATGCCCAAAAAATAGTTATCCATCCCAAGTAAGAGAGAGCCAAGAATCTGTAAATTTTCTTCTCACAATTGCCTTATTTAAAGATTTGATGGTGTCTCAGGAGCGATTTCCAATCCTCCTGATTCTTTAACTGTTTGTTGATCGGTAATCAGATCGCTCAGTTCGTAAACTTGTACACCAATATTATCACAAGCTTGTACCAAATTTTGCTTGAAATTATCCAGGTTTTTGCCATAGCCACATAAGTATGCAGCCGTTTCAATCCCCTGTTTGGCATTGGCTTTTGCACAATCAATTAAATCAGTACCCATCAGTGGTGTAGATGATGCCATAAACTCAGATATTTCTCCTTTCTTTCTACATTACTCGTACCTTAATCAATGCTGAGTATGGCTTCATCCCTCTCAAGAGCGAAAAGAATAGAAGAGGCAGGAGTTAGGAGTCAGTAGTCAGAATTCTCCAAGTCAGAATTTAGGAGTTAGAATGCCGAATTCAAAAGTTATGGTTCTTAATTTATTAGTTATTTCTATCATTCAATATTTCTGTAATTCACTTTAAAAGTTCGAGCGATTTTCTCCCAGCCTTCTTGAATTCTGAATTCTGACTCCTGAATTCTTTATTAATGACAATGCCAATATTTGTAGGCAGCATAGGCGAGAGTAACAACTCCCGTCACGATAGCAGATTCATCTACTTCAAATTGGGGATGATGGAGGGGATAATTTGGTTTATCTACAAAGCCAACACCCAAACGAAACATCGCTCCGGGAGCGTATTGTAAATACTGAGAAAAATCTTCGGCTCCCAGAGAAGGTTCTGGTAAAACAATTACGCGATCGCTTCCCAAAGCTTCTCTACCGGACGCCTCTAAAAGTTGAGTAAGAGCGGGATCGTTTTGTACTCCCGGCACGCCTTGTCTGTAACTTAATTCATAAGTAGCACCGTAAGTTTGACAAACATTAGCTACTATTTGTTCGATCCAACCCGGTAAAGCCTTGCGAGTTTCTGGATGGAGACTTCGCACGGTACCTAACAATTTTACTTGGTCGGCGATCACGTTTGGCGCTCGTCCTCCCACGATTTTACCGATCGTCAATACCACCGGACGGAGAGGATTTTGAGTGCGACTAATTGCTTGTTGAAGATTAGTAATTACTTGAGCGGCGATCCAAATCGCATCGATTGCTTCGTGCGGTCTAGCGCCATGACCTGATTCTCCAATAATAATAATTTCTAAATCATCGGCGGCTGCTGTTAAAGCTCCATATCGAATGCCGATCGATCCTCCTGGAATACTGGGAAAAACATGAACGCCAAGGATAGCTTGTACCCGATTCATCCCCCCATCCTCGATCATCCAGTTAGCGCCTTGAGCAATTTCTTCGGCTGGCTGAAATAAAAAGCGGACGTTACCTTGAAAATTTTCTCCCATTTCAGCCAGAACCATTGCCGTGCCTAAACCGACGGTAGTATGCACATCATGACCGCAAGCGTGCATTACTCCAGGTTGTTTAGAAGCAAATTCTAAATTGGTACGTTCCTCAATTGGCAAAGCATCCATATCCGTCCGAATTGCCAGCAATCCCTCATCGCTACTTTTCCCAAGTAACTCTCCGATTACACCTGTTTTGCCAACAGTTTCTTGAATGCGAAGACCGCAAGATGATAACACACCTGCCACGTAAGCGGCTGTTTGGTATTCTTGAGAGCTTAATTCAGGATGAGAGTGGATATGACGGCGAATTTCAATTAAACGCGGTGCGAGTTTGGCGGCTAGATTTTTGATCTGGGTAAGCATGAGAGAGGTTATTTAGTTGCGCTTTTCAATTTTTAGCGAATGAGAATGCTGTTTGCAAATATTTAACTTTGAAAAAAAAGGCGATCGCACTACTGATGAGTAGAAATGCGATCGCCACAGTCTTACTTACTGGAGAACAAAATCAATGGCTTGATAGTCAGAACATCTTTTCAGACAACTAACCAACTACATTGCTGCCATATCCATTCCTGGCATTGTTGGCGTTCCCGCCAATACTGTGTCTCCTGCTCCTGCCAATCCAGGAGGTAATTCATCGCGCATTCCAGTTTCCAACTGCATCTTGATTCCTGGAGGCAGACCCTTCACTTTGCCAACCGACGCCAAATCTCCTGTTTCGATCGCAGAAGTAAGTTTTCCACCTGGAAGCGAACCAGTACCGATCGTGAAGTTCTTCTCAGTTAGTTCGCCTTCGCTGAAGATGGTGACCTTCATACTGCTGCTCAACTCAACCACTGAGTAGAACTTGCCACTGGTAGATTGACCGCTGGTGGTGATTGCATCCAACACTTCTTCACCATCGGTGAAACCGAAATCAGCTAATTGCAGTACGTCTTTCTTAACGTCGAAGTTGTAAATAGTGTACGCGCCACCCGTCATCTTGTCGGTTTCACCAGTTACAGAATCGCTACCAGTAGTACCAGTACCACCTGTCATGGTGTCGCCTTCACCAGTCTTCGTACCAGTAGTACCAGTACCACCTGTCATGGTGTCGTCGCCACTCTTGGTAGTAGTACCACTATCACTACCCATGTCGTCATCATCGTTATTATCGTCATCGTCAGTATCGGTTTCTGTACTCTTACTCTTCTTCGTGTTGACGATCACAATAGTTTCTTTACCTTCACCGCCGACAACGGTTGTTTTACCCAAACCACCGTAAATCACGACATCCTTCTTACCGCCGATGATGACATCATCTCCCTCACCACCAAATGCGATACCTTTTGCATCTCCGATGTAGATCAGGTCGTTACCTTCACCACCAACAGCAAGGTTATATTTTCCACCACCGATGATTACGTCATCGCTCTTTCCGCCTACCATGACGTAATCACCACCGCCACCAATCAGGACGTTGGCTTTTTCCTTGCTACCTTCAATTACCGCATCTTCGTCTTCAGTGGCAATTACTACGTGTTTGCCACCTTTTCCACCACCCTTGCTGTCTTCAAGAGCGATTTTGATCAAACCTGCTTTGTCAGTAGCACCTTCAAATTCTGTAGAAGCAACTAAGCCTTTGCCTTTTCCTACTTCCAAGAAGTGCAGAAAACTGTTTTCAAATTCGCCTTTTTCAAGGGAAATCTTCACTTCAGAGTTAATGCTCTTGTACATTTTGAAGTCGAACTTCGTGCTAAATGTACGTTCTTCAGTGAAGCCAAATTTGGTGATGTGTTCAAAAACAGAGATTTTGCCTTTTTGAACTTCTTGTGCTACATCTTTGTTTTTATCGAAATACACATCCAGGTCGATCAGATCGTTGAACTTACGATTTTCCTTGATGCCGAATTCGCTAAAGTGTTTAAATAGATCGGTAATTAACCCCTTGTCAAAAGCATCTTTGACATCTTTGTTATTCTTCAGATAGTCGTCTTTGTTGAAATAGGGGTTGGGGATGTCTCCTTCAGAGGAGCCTTTTTTCACGTAGTAGTCAAAGGGGCTAGAAGCTTCACCTTTTGCGATCGCATCCTTGACTTTCTTATTTTTACCGTAGGATTTGCTATCAAAGCCAGGAGCAATAGAACGGCCTTCATTAGAGCCATATTTGAGGGCGTGTTCTAAAGCACCGATTTTGCCGCTAGAAACCTCTACTTTGACATCTACATTAAGCGAAAGATATTGTTGGACGTTGAAGAAAGAACTACCCGTGCTTCGACCTTCTTTGTCACCTTTTTTCAAGAAGTGATCGATCGCGCTGGTGACGTTTCCTTTTTTAATTTCTTCATCAACGTCTGGGTTTAGTGCGCGGTATTGCTTCGGATCGAATAAGTCACAAGGAGCGCGATCCTCAAACTTTCCGAACAAATCGTAGTGTGTTTTGGCATCTTTTACTTTGCCTTTTTTAATCGCGTCATCTACATCTTTATACTTTTTGCGATAATCCTTTTCGTTGAAGAGGTCTTTTGAACTTAAACTCATACAATTTATCTCCCGCAAAAACTATGGACAGGCTTTTGGCTTTCGTTTAGTACACAATGGTAGATGCGATAACCGACTAGACGGTAGTTTTAAAAACCATGTTCCCGACCCTTAAAAAATAAATTTTCATCACTTGATGATATTTTTAAGTGCTTGATGGGGAAGCATACTAGCCTTTCTTAGGTGCATTTCTTTTTCTGAAAATATACCCAAGTAAGTGAGTATAGATTTGCACGCATGAAAATCCGATCTATCTAAAGATAGATCCAAAAAAAGAGCTATTGTTGCCTAGAGCGTCTATCTGTAGATATAACCCTGGAAGGAAAAGCAGTTGTTTAACCTGATGGATCTACCCTAAGATAGATATTAAAAGGATGAGGCGTTTTGTTTTTTAGGGCAACCAAGCTAGATGCAGCATAACCTTAAGAATATGAAGGTTATGCGATCGCAATATCAAATTTAGATAAATTTTTAGTAAAGCTATAGCATTACTCTTTCGCATCTATCAAAAGTTTTTCTTCCACCAACAAAGGTCAATAGCTTATTAACCAAATTCCTTCTAGTTTGCCAAACTTTTAAACAACCCAGTAGCAAATAAAAATAATGTCTACGTATATAAACGCTTCACTTTTTAATGAAAATAAACTAAAATGATAAGTCTTTTAAGTAAAATGGGCTACCAATTAAAAAATAAGGAAAGAGAAAATTCTAGACCAATTAAATTTACAAAGTGTCACAAATCTTTCCTCCAGCCCTTTACGCCCTGCCTGAGAGCCTCCTGCCTCCTACCCAGCCAGGGAGTGGCCCACAAATTCAAGCATCGTATTACGTTCTTTAAAGTTTTGCTGAGTTTTGCACGAGGGGCAGAAACGCCTGCGGTAAACTAAGCTTTGATCCTGAGAGTGCTTATAGTTAAATCTGCTCATCACAGGTTCTCTAAGCTGTTCAGCCTTCATTTGGAGTCTTTATTCCATGTCTCATACCGTCAAAATCTACGATACCTGCATTGGCTGCACTCAATGCGTCCGGGCTTGCCCCACCGACGTGTTGGAGATGGTTCCCTGGGACGGCTGCAAAGCAGGCCAGATTGCCTCATCTCCTCGGACAGTAGACTGCGTAGGCTGCAAGCGGTGCGAAACTGCTTGTCCTACTGACTTCTTAAGCATCCGCGTTTACCTGGGTGCCGAAACAACTCGCAGTATGGGCTTAGCTTACTAATAAGCTGGGTTTGGTTCTGTCCTGAGTTATTTGCTGAGTACTAAGCTCTAAGTGGGGATTATCTGCTTTTGCCCTATCTCCACTCGTTGCTTGGTACTCAGCATTGTTTTTTGGTCATTGGTCATTGGGAATATTTACTTAGCCCCTCTCCCCTCTCTCCCTTCTCTTCCCCTAGCCCCTAGTCCCTAGCCCCTAGCAGCTATATACGGAATTAGGCTATCAACAGTTGATAGAACAAGGGTAAAGGTAACTTACCCAAGCTTAACCTTATCCGGATAGCTGAGTAGGTTTTAGCAAGTAGGTCTTATAGTGTTGAGACAACAGTATTGAGTATCTAGTTGGGACTTCTTGGCTAGAAATGAAATCGTTTCGTCACAAAAAAGGGTTTCTACTTTCATACTCAATACTTATGATGGTTGGGATTATCCCTTTTTTACAGCGCTTAAATAATTTTAATTAGAGCAGGAGTGGTGGCTAAATGTGCGGAATCGTTGGCTATATCGGCACCCAAGCAGCTAGCGAAATTTTGTTGGCGGGATTAGAAAAACTAGAATATCGCGGTTATGATTCTGCTGGCGTCGCCACGGTGAGAGAAGGAGAAATTCACTGTGTTAGAGCTAAAGGTAAACTTCAGAACTTGCGAGACAAACTAGCTGGTGATGAAAACCCAGCCCAGATAGGGATTGGACATACCCGGTGGGCTACTCACGGCAAACCGGAAGAGTACAACGCGCATCCCCATATGGATACGGCGATGCGGGTGGCGGTGGTACAGAATGGCATTATTGAAAACTATCGGGAATTGCGGGAAGAACTGAAAGCTAGAGGACATAAATTTCGTTCGGATACCGATACGGAAGTGATTCCCCACTTAATTGGTGAATTTTTGGCTGTTTCCCCTTCTTCCTCTCTTTCTCTCTCTCCCTCACTTTTTTTAGAGGCGGTGCAGCAGGCGGTGAATAGATTGGAGGGAGCATTTGCCATAGCGGTACTTTGTGCGGATTATCCCGATGAATTGATTGTAGCCAGACAACAGGCTCCTTTGTCGATCGGCTTCGGTTCGGGAGAATTTTTCTGTGCTTCCGATACCCCAGCACTAGTACCTTATACCCGCACCGTACTAACTCTGGAAAACGGAGAAATGGCACGTCTGACGCCACTGGGTGTGGAGGTTTATAATTTTGCCGGGGAAAGGCTCAAAAAAACCCCTCGCACCCTGAACTGGAACCCGATTTTAGTAGAGAAGCAAGGCTTCCGGCATTTTATGCTCAAAGAAATTTACGAGCAACCGGGAGTAGTGCGGAGTTGTTTAGAAGCATATATAAATAGTGATTGGAAAGCATCTAACGGTTCAATTCCCATTAAATTAGGCATACCAAATCAACTTTTAGAAGATTTAGAACACATTCAAATTGTTGCTTGTGGCACTAGTTGGCACGCTAGTTTAGTTGGTAAATATTTGCTGGAACAATTAGCGGGAATTCCCACGACGGTACAGTATGCTTCTGAGTTTCGCTATGCACCACCACCACTGATACCCAATACTTTAACGATTGGCGTTACTCAGTCGGGGGAAACGGCTGATACTTTGGCTGCGTTGGCAATGGAAAAAGAGCGCCGCATCGGTTTACCAGAAAAGTTTAAACCGCGATTACTGGGAATTTCTAATCGCCCGGAAAGTTCTTTGAGTCAGTTAGTATCTCATATTATCGATACTCATGCGGGAATCGAAATTGGGGTAGCGGCGACTAAAACTTTTATGGCGCAGTTGGTGGCTTTTTATTGTTTGGCGCTGGAGTTGGCTTATCGCCGGAAAACTTTACCTGTCGAATCTTTGTCAAAGATTTTAGAAGGTTTGCGGATACTTCCTTCGGAGATTGAGTTAATTTTAGAAAGCCAGGAACGGTATATCGAAGAGTTGGCTCACGGCTTTAGCGATACGCAAGATTTTATCTTTATCGGGCGGGGAATTAATTATCCGATTGCTTTGGAAGGAGCGCTCAAACTGAAGGAAATAAGCTATATTCATGCGGAGGGTTATCCGGCTGGGGAAATGAAGCACGGGCCGATCGCATTATTAGATGCTAAAGTACCAGTAGTTGCGATCGCTATGCCGGGAGGCGTTAACTTTGAGAAAGTTCTCTCCAACGCACAGGAAGCTAAAGCACGAGATTCCAGTTTGATTGGCGTAACGCCGATGAAAGAAGGTGAGGCAGCCGAAATTTTTAATAATATTTTGCCAGTGCCGATAGTAGATGAAATTCTTTCGCCAATTGTGACGGTAATTCCTTTGCAATTGTTAGCTTATCACATTGCCGCCCGTCGCGGTTTAGATGTCGATCAGCCTCGTAATTTGGCGAAATCGGTAACTGTTGAATAGTTAATTATGGGGAATGTATAGCGATTGTAAATGAATTGCGAACAACTAAACCCCACCCTAGCCCTCCCCTTACCAAGGGGAGGGTTGGGAGGGGTTATTTATTTAAATAGGATCGCTATAGTTGCTGTACAAGGAGAATAGTTAGTTATCCTATTCGTGATGTAGAAATTTCGGTTCTTCCGTAATTAGCGTGCTGTGATTCGTGGCTTTATGCCGTTAGGCGTTGCTCAAGGCAGATTACGAAAAACAGAAACCCCTTACACCGAAGTCCCTCGATCGCTTTCCCCATTCGTCGGTTGGACTGCCATCATATAGATTGGCATATTCATTGCTGTCGTTGAGATACTACTTTGAGGAGCAGCGACCAAATTAGCTGCTGTTAAAGAAAATAATCCTCCAGTGCTAGCTAGTGCAGTAGTTGGAACTGCAGATTTAACAGTTGACATCTGCGTTGATTGGGCGACAAGTGCTCCACCTGCGATCGCGGCGAAATATAATGGCACCACAGGAATCAACTGTCCCGTTTCCTCTACTTTTGCTTCGCTAGAAGCACAAATAATTTGGGTGAGGATTTCCGCGAATCCTCCCAAAGCATCTTTGTCAGTAAAAGCCTGTCCACCTGTTTCTCGTGCTACACGGGCGAACTCAGCCGCTGTTTTGTCTCGTCCCTTGCTCTTAGATGTGCCAAAATAAGTATGGACGATCGCTCCAGCACTTTTAGCTTTTTCAATGGCGCGATTAGCTGCTTCGATATCCTCTTGTTCGGTATCGTCACCACCTTCAAGAGCTTCGTCACTTAAATAAAAGATCGCACGGGATGCACCCTCTCGCCAATTAAAGTGTGTCGAGATATCTTCAATAGCTCTAGCTCCATCCTCTTGCGCTCCGCCACCAGGAACTTCTCCCCGCTTGCGACCTCGGATTTCTGATTCAGCGACTCCGCAATTATTAATTAGATAGTCCCGCAAAGTTTGCTGGAAATTGGTGTTTTTCCAAGTTCCTTCGAGTCCAAACCACTCAACTCGCAAATCGCTCGGACAGCTTGAACTAGCCTTTTTTATAGCAGCTTCTGCAGCATTGCTCAAACCTTCTGCTTCGTCTTTCATAGAAACGCTGGTATCGATGACTATCACCAAGTCAACCGACTTATTTTGAGGAGTAGAACTCTGGCTTGACTGGGTGCTAGTCCCTGAATAACCAACCAAATGCTGCGCCTGTACGAAGTAAACAGGGATGACGGGAACGAGTTGAGGGGTAGTATCTCTATTTCTAGTCGAGCAAATAACCGTTTTCAGAATCTCAGCAAAACCACCAATCGCATTTTGATTCCTAAAACCGTGTCCGCCCGTCTCTTGTGCTAGGCGGACGTACTCAGCCGCCGTTTTTTCTTCTCCTTTGCTTTTAGGTGTTCCAAAATAAGTATGGACGACGACTCCGGCACTTCTGGCTGTTTCAATGGCGCGATTAGCTGCCTCGATATCCTCTTGCTCGGTATTGTCGCCACCTTCTAAAGCTTCGTCACCTAAATAAAAAATGGCACGGGTTGCACCCGATCGCCAATTAAAATAAGTTGAAATATCTTCTATAGCTCTAGCTCCGTCCTCTTGTGCGCCGTTTCCAGGAACTTCGCCGCGCTTGCGACCTCGGATTTTTGTTTCATCGACTCCGCAATTATTAATTAGGTATTCTCGCAAAGTCTGCTGGAAATTAGTATTTTCCCAAGTTCCCTCAATGCCGAACCACTCAATTCGCAAATCGCACGGACAGCTTAAACTAGCTTTTTTTATAGCAGATTCTGTAGCGTGGTTAAGAATGTCAATTTTGTCTTTCATTGAGGGGCTGGTGTCAATGACAATTACTAAATCGACTTTGGTAGCTTCTTTTGCAGATCGAGCGGTTGCAGCCATTATTTTTTATTCTCTGAATATGTTTTTTTTTACTTTCTCAAAAATCTAACTGATTTGCTAAGACCAAATTCGACCTCTGCGGAATGTTTTCTGTTCTTTTTCTGAAGCTTTTTGCTCTTTAAGCATTTCCTGCCACCAAAAGCCATTGTCTTTAAATCCGGTGGCTAACAAGTGTTGCTTCGCATCTTCCAGTTTGTTTTCAGGCTTTGAGGCGTTTTCTGTCTGAGCTTCTTGCCCTTCTGTAACTGCTTCTTTGGGCTGTTTTTTCTCTGAACTTTTAGCCATAGTGCGTGACTGCTCCACCTTCTATTTTGACCGGGCAATTTTAGATTTATTCTCGATTTAGATAAGAGATTTCATCTGCCGGAAGACTTAAGTTGGTGATAACTTCTATAGGCAAATGCTGCTGGGTCGTTAAAGTTCGCGCCGTACAATAAATCCATCCGAATGCGGACTAAATCTTCTACTGTTCCGTGAATGACATCTACTGCCTGATGAGGATAGATAATATCGGGTCTTTTTACGGGGGGAGAAAGGTTGGGTAATCTCATTTTTTCCTCTCTAAGTTAATCAAAATACAAGTCTGTAGGTTGGGTTCAAAAAAGTAAAACTCAATACTTATTGAAACTCGATCTTGGGTGAAGCTCAGTACAACCCAACCTACTCAAAAAGAAGCATTAATTAGGTGTAGACCAAGAACGTACTTCGCCCAAGGTAACGGGAATGATATCGCTGACATCTATAGTAAAGCGGTATACTCTCTTAGCACGGCGACTATTTTCTGGATCGAAAAATTTTAGTTTCACATCCCAACAATCGCTATCGGGGCGACAGAAGGGACTTTTATCTACTGTAATACTATCTAATTCCATTCCCTCTGCTACTGCTTGGGCGATCGTTGTCGCCGCTTGGAACGCATTAGTAGCGGCAAAATTCAACGCTCTATCTTGGGACGTAGTGCCCAAATTGCGTAAGTCATAATAAATACGGTTGAGGAAGCTGCTGAGAGTGCGACGGATGGCATCTTCTTGCGCGTCTGTGGCTGTAGCTCGTACAGTATTGATCGCGGCATTAACTAAGTTGTTGACTTTCCAGCCGTAGAGTCCGCGAATGTTGTAAAGTTCAATGACGGGAACGACTTGGCCGGAGAATAGCTTGACGCTGCGCCCAGGTAAAACGCCAGGGATGCTGACTCGTTCGACGTATTCTGCGTTATCTTCAGGTTGGATTTGTCCGGCGAGCAGTTGTTGCAATACTGCATAGGCATCTCTAGCAAAACCGCCTACTGGTTCAATGGCATAAATCGGGGTTAATTCTAGGTTGAGCGTCCAAATTAAAGCTTTAGCTTCCGAAAGAGTGTCTGCTAAATAATCCACCATCTGCCGCGCATCGTAGGGGTTGGCGGGGAGCGCTGTGTTGTCTATTGTAGCTCCCGGCATCAGTTGCTTGAAGGAGTCGCGCCTTGCTTCTGTACCGAAGTCATAACCAAGGGTTCCCAAAGCGTAAACCAAGTTGGCATCGGCGAGTTCGCTGGGTGCTTGGCTGGCAGTAACGTAATTAGAGGCGCGATTTGACATGGTAATCTGTCTGGGAGTAGATGAATTAGTAAATGCGGGTGGATTAGAAGTTGGTATGGGTGCGGGAGTTGCAGCAACAACTTCGGCAGGCTCAATTATCAAAACTTCTTCTGGAATTTGGCTATTGGGTAGGGTATCACTGGTTTGGGGGCTGCCACAGCCACAACCAGAGGCGAGAACTGTTTCTAATTCTTCTGACACGGTTTCTCCTATCAGATATTGCAAAGCACCAGGAATATTTAATTTGCCAACTAAACAGCGATGGGGATCGTTGGTATCAGTTGGCGAACAGGGAATGGCGGTCTTTAGCAAGGCTGTCCTGACTTTTTGGGGATTGGGTTTTTCTCCCCTTTGCAATTGCATACTCAGAAGTAAGGCGGCAACTCCGCTGACAATGGGAGTGGCGAAGCTGGTGCCACTCAGCCGAATTGTACCGCCTCCGGGTTTGGCTCCTAAAATGTTTTCACCCGGGGCGAGGATGCCTTGGCTTTGGTAGGTTTCTCCCCAGTTGCTAAAGTCGATGGGTTTTCCGTGTTCGTCCATTGCACCGACTGCTAGCACAGTTGGTATGGCAGCGGGAACGTGCAAGCATTCGCAACCATCGTTTCCCGCAGCAGCAACTATTAAAACGTTATGTTCGTTGCACAGACGCACGGCTTTTTCTAGCCAGCCTTCTGCTTCTCCTTCGTCGGTGAGTTGTCCGCCACTTATATTAATGATGTGCGCCCCGGCATTGATGGCTTGTTCAATGGCGCGGGATAAGTCGAGTTGCGATAGCTTCAGTCTTTCATCTGCAAAGACGGGAACGATTAAACCGCGACATTTGGGTGCAATTCCCCGCACGGGAGAACCGGGTTGACCGAAAATAATACTGGCAACGTGGGTACCGTGTGCGGACATGGAACCATCGGTGCTAGCTTCCCCGGCTACTAAAGTAGGCAGTCGCGTTAAAGATGCCCCTGTAAAACAAGGGTGATTTTGGTCAACTACCCCATCAAGGACGGCAATGCAAATGGTGGAGTCGCCTTGAGTTTCTGCCCATAGTTGTTGTATTCCTGGAATTTGTTTAGGGTCAGGCATTTATTAATTAAAAATGCTTGGGCAATCTAAGTTCAAGATTTTACTATGAGTGGCTGTCACTCTGTAATTTATTTATAAAACTTCACCATTGGGTGATTGACTTATGCCCCTCGATCGAGTCTTTTGACACCTTTATCCTATTCTTAAATAAAGCTTTACAATGATTGTCCAATTATCTCTCTTTTGGCAGATGAATCACCCCAGGTGGAAGACTTAAAGCCAAGGATAAACACATTTAATCGGGTTTCTTTGCAGGGTTTATACTAACTCAAGTTGTCAAGAATAGACTAAGTGGCGATCGCACTCCCGCTCAATTTCCTGAGCAAGTCGTTGGGGTTAGCCTTTAGGTAATAAGTAATAAGTTGTTATCAAACTTAACCTGACTCCCCTTGACAAATAAATTAATCAAGCCAATGATTAATTCAACCCAAGTTATGAGTCAAGAAAAACCATGACTAAGAAAAACTTACGCCCCCAACAAGTTGCTCCTGTGCAACGAGAAACTAATGCAACTTTGTCGGGAGAAAAAGGAGCAAGCGCATCATTTATAACCGCTATACTTCCTCCTTTTGCGGGCGACGACGCGGAGTAATTAGCCTAATTCTATCACTCACCTCAATTCATATCAAAAGTCTTTTTCCACCTCATTTACCGCTCTATTCGCCTGGATGAATTGACGTACAACATGAGTCAGTTCGGAGTTTTCCGTTACCTGGCACTTGCTTGAGGCAAAATGGGACTGCGACTTTTTGGGGTTGGTGGTTGAACCATTGTTTGTGAGATGAACCCAGCAAGTAGCCTACTACCCCAATGGCACTTGCTTGGGTTCTTCCTCTTGGGTTTATACTTCTGGCAAAAACCTTTGTACTTCCTAGCACATTCCTCTAAGCTGTTACCCAGTCTCAAGAAAGCCGGATGCCCGAAAATAGCTGCCATAGTTACTGAAATCATAGAAAAAACCGTGACGAATTTTCGCTGCTTTGGGATTACCATGAATGTAGCGTAAGGTATTTAATGCCCTGTTTGATATGGTTGATTGTTATGGGGGCAAATGCGATTTCATTACATCCTTTTCAGCCAAAGCCGATCGCATAATATCAGCAATTTGTTAGGATGATTAGCGATCGCCTCTGGCGCTGCGCTTCGTGCAATCGCGTAGCAGTGCGGCAATATCGCTTCCCCCAAAACTATGATTACTTCTACTACCTTTTCTCCGACTACAACTCTGCCACCATTAGAAAACGGCGACCAACTAACCCGTGTAGAATTTGAACGCCGCTATAATGCAATGCCCGATCTAAAAAAGGCAGAATTAATCGAAGGAGTAGTTTATATGGCATCTGCCTTGAGAATTACGCAACATGGCGAACCCCATGCTGACATTATAGGATGGCTAAGTTTCTACAAAGCCTTTACCCCCAACCTACAGTTAGGAGATAATTGTACTGTTAGGCTCGATTTGGATAACGAACCTCAACCTGATGCACTACTAAGAATTGCCGTAGGCGGACAATCTACTATTAGTCAGGATGGTTATGTCGAAGGTGCGCCAGAATTAATCGTAGAAATTGCTGCCAGTACTGTGTCAATTGATTTTAACCAAAAGCTAAAGGTTTATCGTCGGAATGGGGTACAAGAATATTTAGTTTGGCGAGTTTTAGATAGTGAATTTGATTGGTTTAGGTTAAATGCCGGAGAATATATTAAACTTGAACCTGATAGCAATGGGATAATTTATTCGCAAATTTTCCCCGGATTGTGGTTAGATAAAGCGGCTTTATTAGCGGGAAATTTAGCTAAAGTTTTAGAGGTTTTGCAACAAGGTTTGGCAAGTCAATCACATCAAGATTTTGTGCAACAATTAGCGAAGTAGTAGATAGCGCTCGCACTTTACCCCAAATAATTTGAATCAGAAAGCGATCGCACTTTGACTACTGTTATAAAATTTAACCTAGTTCTTCCTTGACACATAAGCCAAAAGATTGAAATTCCTAGTAATTAAGATGAAAGTCAAAACCCGTCCAACCCAAGCATCTGTAGCAAACATTTAAGTAATCGATATTAATAAAATCATAGAAAAAGCCATGACCCATTTTCGCCACTTTGGGATTACCATAAATGTAGCATCAGTTATTCAATGCCCGTTCTTTATCCAATAGCGAATTTACAGGTTTGTGCTAGAACAGCAAACACAAGCTTGAAGGGAAAGGTGATGATGAGCGTTACTGATTTAAAACCTCTTTACGAAATAGACGATTCTCAATGGTTAGAGTCAACGATAAAACTGCTTAAAAATCGGCAATTTAACGCCCTGGATTTAGAGAATTTAATTGAGGAATTAGAAGAATTGGGTCAAGAAAAGAAAAATGCAGTGGCTAGCCTTTTAGAGCAGGTAATCCGTCATTTATTATTATTGCAATATTGGACAAGTGAATTAGAGTATAACGCAGTTCACTGGCAGGGAGAAATCTATTCTTTTCGAGTACAATTGAGACGTAGGCTGACTACTAATCTTCGTAACTATTTGGCTAGCGAATTAAATTCTATTTATCAAGATGCGTTAGGATTTGTGAAAATTAAAACTCAAAATAAGGTGAATTTTCCTCTAGAATGCCCTTACACTCTTGGACTGAAATCACCCAACTTGCATTAAAACCAATCTTACAACGCCAAGGTTGGAAACCGCCGAAAGTTTCGCTCATTTTAGTTAAAGCAGAAGCAGAAAGAATCCCGGAAATTCCTTGGATTAAAAAATATCAACTGCCAAAAGATTTCGTGATTTTTCCTTGGCAGGAGTTGACTGAGGAAGAAAGGCAACAACTTCAGCAAGGACAAGAAGAAAAACCTTGGTATCAGCAAGGTTTGTCACCGTTTCTGGATGAAGCGATTGTGGAACCAATCAACAGTTTAGGGTTGCGCTATCAAGGTGAAGTCGTGGGTTGGATGGTAACTCACCGCGTTGCACCTGACACACTTCGCTACACCTCTATGTTTGTGGACAAAAGATGGCAGCGTTTGGGACGAGGAATCGTGCTAATGGCAGAGTCATTTCAGCGTCAGTACGATCGCGCAATTCCCTATTATGCTTATGCTGTTAGTAGCCGCAATCCACCGATGTTGGAGTTTGTGGAACGCCATCTTAAACCTTACATGAGTTGGATAGCTGAGTCGAAGACTACCCATAAGCGTTTGGTTGAGTAGGAACGATATCATTATTATTAATAAAATGCGCGCCCTCAAGGATTATTATATAAAAGTTTAAAATCTACTCAATGTTGCGTTTTGGGTGGTATTTGAGCCATTGACAAAAGTTAACTCAATAGAATCTTGACAGAAGTTATTAAGTAATCAACAATTGGCATCAAACAAGTTCTCTCCGAACTCAAACACCATGAAAAAAAGAAACCTAAAACCCACTCAGGCTGCTCCCGTTGAACGTCCCCAAGCTGGTAGCACCTCCCGCGGCCCGCTGGCTATGTTCGCCGCCGCCGTGGGTGTGGGGGCGTCCTTGTGGGTCCACGCCGTTCCTTTTGCGGACGACGACGCAGAGTAATCTGTATCAGCATTGACAAGCCAATGGATTAAGTCAATAATCAATCCCAACAAGTAAGCTTGAAACAAACAATCATGAGAAAGAAAAATATTAGACCCCAACAAGTTGCTCCTGTGCAACGCGAAATCACTGCCACTTCTTGGGCGGGAAAAAAAGGGGTGGTTCCCCTTTTCGGATTTACTCATTGTGATAAAACGGAAGATAGGTATTTTTGTTATCAAACTCCGTTTGTGGGCGACGACGCGGAGTAACTGCCCCGATTCAACCACTTACCTCAACTCATGTCAAAACTCTTTTTCCACCTCACGATTGCGCTCTGTTTGCCTCAATGAATTGACGTAAAACATGAGTCAGTTCCGGGTTTTCCGTTAGCTGGCACGGTGGCGAAGCAAAACGGGACTGCGACTTTTGCAAACTTATTTACTGTAGCTTGGATCGAACGACAGCGAAACCCAACACAATCGATGAATGAATGTTGGGTTGAGGAACGAAACCCAACCTACACATATCTCTATAGTTATAAATCTTATCCTTGAGGGTAAACCAATTCACGTAAAATACATTTTCGACTAAGCATTTAACTAAAATCCCCCAATGCCCGACCTCATCACCATCCCCGGAATACCGGAACTTTGGAAGCGGACAAAAGGCGACCCCCGCATCAAAATCGCCATCCTCGACGGTGCAGCAGACTTAGAACGGGGTTGCTTTGTTGGCGCAAACATTACCCAATTTAAACCTTATTGGGCAGAAGATATCGAACTAAACGACGAATATTATTACTACCTTAAATTAGCTACAGAATTTAACCAACAACAAAAAGCCAAAAAAGAAGCAGACCCAGACCACAACAAGGACGAAACCAAAAAAGAAAGAGAAGCCTTTTTTGCCCGGTTCCCCGAACAGATTCGCAGACGCATCGACTTATCCAGTCATGCCACCCACATTGCCAGTACCATCTTAGGACAACACGGTTCACCCGTCCCCGGCATTGCCCCCCATTGCACGGCTATTAATATTCCCATTTCCTTCGCAGGCGATGACTTCATCTCTCCCATTAACCTCACCCACGCTATCAACGAAGCCTTAAAAGCAGGCGCAAACATTATCCACATCGCCGCCTGTCACCCCACTCAAACAGGGGTATCCCATGAATTATTTGCTCGTGCTGTCAAACAATGCCAAGACAATAATATTTTAATTGTCGCTCCTGGTGGCAACAACAAAGGAGAATGTTGGTGCATTCCTGCCATTCTTCCCGGAGTCCTTACTGTCGGTGCAATCCGCGATGACGGACAACCTTTTAAATTCAGTAATTATGGTGGAGATTATCAAAGTAAAGGCGTAATGGCAAATGGGGAAAATATCTTAGGCGCACAACCGGGAACCGACGAACCGATTCGCGAAAAAGGCACCAGTTGCGCTGCACCCATTGTTACCGGAATCTCAGCATTATTAATGAGCATACAACTGCAACGCGGCGAAAAACCCGATGCCGAGGCAGTTCGCCAAGCTATTTTAAATAGTGCTATTCCTTGCAACCCTAAAGAAGTAGAAGAACCGGAACGCTGTTTAATGGGTAAATTAAATATTCCCGGTGCATTCCAATTACTAACCGGAGAACCGTTAACCAGTATTCAACCTTTTAGCACAATTCACCCGGAAATCAACGATGCTGTTGCTAAATTAACTGAGGGGTATGACCCCTCCCCAACCCCTCCCCTAAGAGGAGAGGGGCTTTCGGACTCCCCCTTCCCTGCGAGGGAAGGGGGTTGGGGGGTTAGGTTTTCCGAATTCGCCAACAGCATCACTGATTCCCAGGCGGACTGCGGTACAACGCAACCATCCAATACAACGGTTGTTACCCTCACCCCCAGTCAACCCACCGAAGGCATCACTCCCAGCGCCGCCTCCAAACTCGTCTACGCCTTGGGAACCATCGGTTACGACTTTGGCAGCGAAGCTAGGCGCGACACCTTCAAACAACTCATGCCAGCATTTGAAATTGACGGTACAGTAATTCCCCCCAATCCCTACGATGCCCGTCAAATGGTCGATTATCTCTCAGAAAATCCCAGTGAAGCCAAAGCCTTAATTTGGACGCTCAATCAAGAACTTAAACCCATTTATGTCTTAGAACCAAGACAGGGTTTTGCTGCGGATGTCTACGAAACATTGATCCTGATGTTGGCGGGACAAATTGAACCGGAAGACAGCGATGATTTTATCGAACGTGTCAGCATTCCCGCCAAAACCACCGATAAAACCGTGCAGCTATTTTCAGGGCAAGAAATTCCCGTAATTACCTTAATCAATATCAGGGGAATGTACGGTTGGAAAATCAACAATTTAGTCGAAGCAGCTTTGCAAAGTGTCGCTGCCCAAGCACCGCAAGTTGATGAAATTGCCATGCGACAAGCTCTTATTAGCTTCGTAAATAAAGTTTATTTTGAGTTCCAAAATTTAGGACAAACTTCTAAAGACAGGGCGTTGAATTTTTCCGTTACTAACGCTTTCCAAGCAGCTTCGAGCTTCGCTGAAGCGATTTCCAGAGGAATGCAACTCGATACGATTGAAGTAGAAAAAAGCCCGTTTTGTCGGATTAATAGCGATTGTTGGGATGTGATATTAAAGTTTTTCGATCCGGAAAACAGTCGCAGGGCGAAGAGGGTTTATCGGTTTACCGTTGATGTGAGTGACAGAATTCCCGTCACTTTGGGCGAAGTTCGTTCTTGGTCTGTGCCAAAATGACAAAAATCAGGAGCAACGATCGCAGTGGATAAGCAGAATTCTATCTATAAAATACCTTAACTTACGGATGGGGAAACATTATGAGCCGGAGAATGCTGCTGTGGACAACTGTTTTTATCGCCACGCTGGGTATTGTAACGATCGTTCCTAGTAGAATGATGGCACAAAAGCCAACGCTTTCTGCCGAACAGTGTGCTGAAGTGGAAGAAGCAAAACGCCTGATCCAGCAAGCTTCTCAGCTTTACAAACAAGGTAGGTACGCTCAAGCAATTCCTATTGTGGAACGCGCTTTGGCTATGCAGGAGAATGTTTTGGGTTCGGAACATCCCGATTTCGCTCTCAGTCTGATCGCTCTGGGAGAACTGCACCTCAAAATGGGAAATCAAACTCAAGCCGAAGCTCTTTTCCGGCGCTCTCAAGCTACTCGATTGTATACCCTTGGGTCTCAGTATTCTGATGCAGTAGTTTGTCAAAATAGAAGTGATGGGGCTAGGGGAAGAAGGGGCTAGAATCTAGCTAAAATCTATTTTCTAAAATTTTCTGAATTTCCTCTAATGTGGCGTTCTCCAAAAGTAGCTGTTTGCGATTTTTTCCAACAATTAATTACTTTCTCGATCGTTTGACCGGATTTCGGCTGTTTGTATTCTTGATACCATTTGCGATCGGATTAAGTAAAATCAGAAACCAGGTTTCTTGAAGAAACCGGGTTTCTATGTAGCTGAAAAGTTCTGGAATCTGATTACTTAGAGTTCACTGGAACTTTCAATTCTGACTTCAGCTTACCGTCGGGAACGATATCTTCACCTTCGATAAAGGAACGCAACATCCAAGCCATTTCTTCGTGCTGTTCCATCAAACCTGTTAAGAAATCAGCTGTACCTTGATCGTGGAATTTTTCTGCACATTGGTCAATATGATCGCGGTAGTTGCGGATCACTTGTTCGTGATCGTTGACGAGGTTTTCTACCATACCTTGAGCGTTCGGCAGGCTGCCAGCATCTTCTTTGAGGGAGGCATATTTCAGGAAACCTTCGGCTGTACCTAAGGGATAGCCACCTAAAGCGCGGACTCGTTCTGCGATCGCATCAATGTTTTCCGTTAAAGCAGTGTAATGCTCTTCCCACATTTGGTGCAACGAACGGAATTGTGGCCCTACTACGTCCCAATGGTACTTTTTGGTTTTAATTAAAAGTAGATAAGCGTCGGATAAATCGCGGTTTAATAAATCGATTACACCTTGACGTTGTTCGGTTGATAAACCAATATTTAATGGGCGCATAATTTTACTCTCCACTGTTTCGTACCATACAATTTAAACAAATTAATCAATCAATTTCATCGGCCAAATGGGAGAGGGTTGCGGAATAGTTTTAAATGTTTTTAACCTATTTTAATTATAGATAAAGATAGACAAATGCAAAATAATTCGTTTTTATCTTCATGCTGAAAGGTTATTTTTTTGAAAAAAATGCTAATACTTTAGAAAAGTTACTGTCCTGAAGGATGGGAAACCCCGGTCAGCTAAGCGTGATAGTTTTAATGTAGTGGAGGATACCAGATTCAATCTTTCAGCCGAGAGGCTTAACCGTGAAATTTAAATGGGCAGTAGATTATGGAGTATGCCAAAATGAGTAGAGTTGGCAAATGCTAATTAGCAGTTCAAAAATATTAACGTAAGTTGCTATTTATAAGGTTTAGGCTGGTATTGAGATGAGAAGATGATTAAAAATTGAAACCTTTTTCAGATGATTTACTTCTAGTCCCTTCTTTCCCTAGCAAGAGAGTCCCTACCTCCCTAAGTTTGGATAACTAGCAACTTGAGTTATTAAGAAAAGATAATGTTTGGTTGTTGTTTCCTCTATTGTACTGTATGACGCAGCCGTTAATTTAGCAAACTGAACGGTTAAAACAAAGGAGCAACAAGTTTATTCAGCAAAGGTTAAAAAGTCTATCTAATGGTGAATTATTTTAACTTGTCATCTATCGTTAGATTGGTAAGTAAAATAGTAGACTTAGGCTATAGTTTTAAAAACTTATAACTAATAATCTACTGAAATTTACCCGATCGCGACAAATTAGCTCGGTCGTTTTGAGTTTTGCTTGGTATAGCGACGATGCAAGATAAAGAAAAAACTAAAGATGAGTTGATTGAAGAACTAGTTGCTTTGCGTCAACAACTAGTAGAAATAGAACAAACAAAGTTTCCCCAGGTACGATCGCCAGCCTCATCAAATAAAATTCACGTCTCGGGTTGCGATATCGAATGGCAGGTGGAACGAGGCACTTTTACGATCGCGGGAGTTCCGGGCATCCTGATGTGGTTAGATACAACCCTAGCTGGCTTGATGTCTGCTTTTCAGGCAATGGTAGGTAACCAAAGGTTTGCTTTGGCACTCCAAAGTGAGGGGCGCAAAAGCGTGGAAACAGATTGGCAAGTGATTTCTCAATTTGAAACTTTTGAGGAAGGATTTGCTACTTTAGCAACAATGGCGCGGGCAGCTGGTTGGGGAAATATGCAACTGCTCGATATAGATTGGGAAAAACAATTATGTCGCTTTCGAGTAGCGGATAGTTGGGAAGGACGTTATCAAAAAGCGCTGGGGGTGTGCTGGGGTAGCGGAATGATGGCGGGTAAGTTTGCGGGTGTCTGTACTAAGCTGTTCGATACGAATTGCTGGAGCGAACAAACGTCGTTTATTGCTAGGGGTGATGAATTTGATGAGTTTGTAGTGCGATCGAGCGATCGCACTTTGGAAGAAGAACTCGATCGACTGTTGGCAACAGATAGCGCTACTCGTGCGGATATGGCAGTTGCTTTAGAAAAACTCAGACAAGAGATCGCGCAAAGGGAAAAGATCGAAGCAGAAAGAGAACAATTGCTACATCAATTAGAAATCGAACGATCGCTTTTTGAAGCCGTGCTACGGCAAATGCCTGCGGGAGTAATTATTGCCGATCGGGTAACTGGTAAAACGATTTTAGCCAATCAGCAAGTAGAAGCGATTTTGGGCTATCCAGCGATTTCTGAAATAGAAAGATACGACGAATATACGGGTATTCACGAAGACGGTACGCCTCTTAGAAAAGAAGAATACCCGATCGCGCGATCGCTGAAAACGGGAGAAACGATCGTGAAAGAAGAAGTCGAGTTCATCCATACAAACGGCAGTCGCGGTTTTGTAGAAATCAGTTCCGCACCAATTTACGATCGCAAAGAAATTACTGCCGCCGTCGCCATTTTTAACGATATTACGGAAGCCAAACGCGCCAAGGAAGAACTGCGCCGCAGCGAAGCCAAATTTCGACGATTAGTAGATGCCAATATCATCGGTGTAGTTTCGGCGACTACGGACGGTGCAATTACCGATGCCAACGATGCTTTCTTGAAAATGACGAACTACACCCGCCAAGATGTCGCAGAGGGACGGGTGCGCTGGGACGAAATGACACCGCCGGATTTACGCTATCTGGACGTACCTGCTTTAGAGGAATTGATTACGAAAGGAGCACATACTCCTTATGAAAAAGCATTTATCAGTAAAGATAATCGTCGAGTACCCGTTCTAGTGGGGGCAGCCCTTTTAGAGAACGATCCCCGCGAAAACGTGATTAGTTTTATTCTCGATCTGAGTCAGCGCAAACGAGCGGAAGAGGCGGTGCGGGAAAATGCAGAACGGTTAAATTTGGCACTATCAGTTACTCATTTGGGAGACTGGAGTTGGGATGCCGCAACCGATGCGGTAACGTTAAGCGATCGAGCGGCGGAAATTTTCGGTATCCCATCCGGATCGTTCGTGACTTGGCGGATGATGAGAGAACTACTTCATCCAGAAGATAGGGAACGGGCTCGCTTAGCAGTGGAAAGAGCGATCGCCGAACGGATTGATTACGATATCGAGTATCGGTTAGTCGATCGCGATCGCACCACAAAGTGGATTTCTGCCAAAGGACGCGCCCAATATAATGCTAACGGTCAAGTTTTGCGGATGTTGGGAGTAGTGCAAGAGGTAACCGATCGCAAATTGGCAGAGGAAGAAAAAGAGCGATTGCTAGCGCTAGAGCAAGCAGCACGCCTGGAAGCAGAGAACGCTAATCGAATCAAGGATCAGTTTTTGGCAGTGCTTTCCCATGAATTGCGATCGCCTCTCAACCCCATTTTAGGCTGGACTAATTTATTGCGAACTCGCCAGTTAGATGAAAAAACCACCGAAAAAGCTTTAGAAACGATCGAACGCAACGCCAAATTGCAAACACAATTAATCGAAGACTTGCTCGATGTTTCTCGCATTCTACGCGGCAAAATGGTCTTAAATGTTGACCGAGTTAACTTAATCAGCACCATTGACGCTGCTTTAGAAACTGTGCGATTAGCAGCAGAAGCAAAAGGAATTGAAATTCAAACTTGGCTGGATTGGAATGTCGGGCAAATTTCTGGTGATGCCGGTCGCCTTCAGCAAGTTTTTTGGAACTTACTTTCTAATGCGATTAAGTTTACCCCGACTGGCGGACGAGTGGAAGTGCGTTTAGAATCAATTGGTTCTTTTGCTCAAATCCAAATTAAAGATACCGGAATGGGGATCTCACCCGAATTTCTGCCGTATGTATTTGATTATTTCCGACAAGCTGATGGGGGTACTACGCGCAAATTTGGTGGACTGGGATTAGGATTAGCGATCGTGCGCCAATTAACCGAACTGCATGGCGGTACTGTGGAAGCGGGAAGTTTGGGAGAAGGAATGGGGGCGACTTTCACGATTAGGCTACCTCTGATCGAAACAATTGAGGAAACTAATCAAGATTGTCAGTTACCCGTTACTCCTAATAACTTAAGTGGCTGGCGAATTTTAGTGGTAGATGATGATGCAGATATCAGAGAGTTAGTCAGTATTATTTTGGCAGAATACGGAGCAAATATAAAAGTTGCGGCTTCTGGAAAAGAAGCTTTATCTATATTAGATGAGTTTCAACCAGATATTTTAATTAGCGATATTGGAATGCCAGAAGTAGATGGTTATATGCTGATCCGTCAGATCAGGTCGCGATCGGTATGGGAAGGAGGAAAAATTCCGGCGATCGCTTTAACTGCTTATGCAGCAGAATACGATCGCGAACAAGCGCTAGCAGCCGGATTTCAGAAACATATTGCCAAACCCGTAGATACCACGGAATTAATATCAGCAATTTTTAGTTTATTGAGTTATTGACAATTGACGCCTTTGTTATCTATCCAAAGCCTTAGGCATTTGTTTCTGATGAACTGGGATGTGCGAATGGCTTCTTCAATTGCTGTGTACTGCTTAGGTTTTCCCAGGCATTTAAACTCGAATACGAACATGATAAAAGAAGAATTCAGAATTCAAGATTCAGGATTTATATCATGTCCGGTTGCATCGTTTACCAAAAAAAGTGCTCTATAGCGATCCTATTTAAGTAATCAACCCCACCCTAGCCCTCCCCTTAGTAAGGGGAGGGTTGGGTGGGGTTGAGTTGTTCGCAATTCATTTAGGATCGCTATATTATTTGGCTAACGACTTTGATTTACTGCTAATCGCTTGCCGAATTCTGAATTTTCTATGCTTGTTCAACCTTTATTTTTGATCATCATTACATCGATAATTTTGATGGCGGTTGCTTCGGAAATTTCTAAAGCGCGGTAAAGATCGTTCAACAGTTTTTCTTCTTCTTCAGTAACTTCTCCATCTGCCAAAACGATATCCGTTGCTACGGCAAAAACAGTTTCTTTTAATTCATCGGGAAGAGTAGCCAGCGCAGCATTAAATAAAGCATCAACTCCTTCTCGTTGGAGAATTCCCAGGAGTTTATCGATCATTCTTCGCATGACATCTCCGGGATAACTCCGGAAAAGTTGCATCCGAGATAGAGTACTGCTAATAACTTGAGCTTCCGAATCAGTCATGTAACCATCTGCGGCGACTGCGATTAACGCGATCGCGGCAAATCCTTCGGCTGGCCCTAGCGTTGTTTGGGTTTGCCTGCGACCACCAGTTATTTTATCGAACAAGCCCATTTTGGTTTCCTCTTGCCATAAAACTGTTTTCAGTATTGCTACTACAGGAGTACGATCGGCAATTTCGTAAAAAAAATTTAATAAAACAGAATTCAGAAGTCAGGAGTCAGAATTCTCCAATGGAATTGTAGCGTAACTGGCAGATGTATAAACTGGTTTAAGTCCCTCGCTAAATTTTCAATTTGGTAGTCTGCAAACTATATTGATTGAAGGATTCTGAATTCTGGATTCTGAATTCTGGATTCTGGATTCTATTCTGAAATTGCCAACTCAGCCCTTAGAAAATCAACAAATTGGCGTGCTGTCCTGCCAGAACGTCCGTTGTGGCGAGTTGCCCATTGTAATGCCCGCTTTTCTAATTGTTCCGGATCGATCGCAATACCAGCTTGTGCGGTTAAATGATTAATAATTTCTAAATAAGTTTTTTGATTAGCTGGCTCAAAAGTAAGAGTTAAACCAAAGCGATCGCTAAATGAAAGCTTTTCTTGTACCGTATCCCAATTATGAATTTCCTCGGCATCCTTAGGACGGGGGCGGTCTGCAAAAAATTCTCGCACTAGATGACGCCGATTAGAAGTAGCATAAACCACGACATTTTGCGGTCTAGCAGTTATATTGCCTTCCAATACTACTTTGAGTGATTTAAAAGCGTCGTCATCTTCCTCAAAGGAGAGGTCGTCTACAAAAATAATAAATTTCTGTCTGAGATCGCGCAAGCGATTCACGATAATTGCTAAATCTTTCAAGTCAGCTTTAGAAACTTCAATCAAACGGAGATTGCTATCCCAATATTCGTTCAACAATCCTTTAACTAAAGAAGATTTTCCCGAACCGCGACTGCCATAAAGTAACACGTTCAGGGCTGAAAAACCCGTCAGTAAAAACTCGGTATTTTTTACTAAAGCTTCTTTTTGAGTTTGATAACCAACTAACTCATTTAGTTTAATCGGATCGGGATTGCCAATGCCGATTAACTGTCCCGACTGCCAGCGGAAAGCGCGATATTCGGCAAATATACCAACGCCGCATTCTCGATAGTAAGTGGCTAAATCTTCGATGGCGTCTGCCCAATTTTCTGATTCTTGCAGAAATGCGATCGTCTTTTTTTCTAATTTTGATAAAAAGCTCGTTCCATCGTCATCGCGATACCAAGCAACAGGTGCTAAAGGTAACTCCGATGCCTCTTGTACCCAACAACTCAGTTCTGCACCGCTACACTCGTAGAGACTTTGCAAAGCTTGTAAATCCTGCTGAACGGCTGCTACCAAAGCTGGTGACAAACTAGCCAAATCTTGCTTTTGCAATTGCTGAGTAAATGGGTTATCGTTACGGAGAATTTGTTTGAGTAAATAATCTTGCCAGCTGAGATTGGTAGCGGCAACGGCGCGAAACCATCTCCCATAAGCAGATAAGTAGACTATCCCATCAGCATCTCGTCGTCGCAAAGCATCCAGCAAGTTGATGAAAGCTATTCCCGGTTCTTCCTGGAGAACAGACTGATACAACAACAGAGACGCCGCTTGGCGTTGGAGGAAAAGGATCGAAGCGATCGATCGAGCATCTAGAGAAGGCATGATTGATATTTTAGCTAATTATCTTAATAAAACGCGACAGCTGTTAAGATCAATAAAACACCTAAAAGACCAGGCCAGTAAAGTATTTTTGGTAATAAATTATTTTTATACTCGATCGAAGAGAACTTTTGTTCGCCGTTGTACAAGATGGCATTCACTACTACCAGCAATATCAACAGATATAATATGAAATAAATATACTCCAAATAAACTATTCCGCTGGCCGCAATTTCTCCTCTTAAACCAATTTGATCGACTATTAAAATAAAAATTAATCCGCCACAAGCACCCAAAACTTCCATACTACTATCGCGACTGAGTAAGAGCAGAATAAACAACAAAATTGCCACGACACTCAGGGGGATAATTCGAGCGATTAAAATGCCAACTAAACCTCTTTTGAGAATAATCGTAAAGTATAACTCAGGATAATTTTTCAATTCTCCCGCGTCTACATCACCAAAATTTGTATTAAAGTTGGCAAATTGGTATTGAAAAAAACTACTTTCAATCAGCCAATTTTCTGAAGCTATTTTGTCTAATAACCCTGGTTTACTTAGGGGATTTAATAGCTCGTAGCCATTAAAATCAGGCTTGGCAACTATTAAAGATTTTTTATCTTTATGCAGAAAATCTTGCGGCCATATCCTCAGCCAAATATCATTATAGTCGAATGGATATTTAGAAAAATCAAAAGTTTGACGGACATTTCCTTTAAACTCCCAACCAATCAATTCATAATCTTTGATTTTTTTACGGGTTGCTTCCTTAATTTCTAAGTCTTCAGCACCTTCTGGTAATATAACACCTCTTTCTACTCCGTTATGTACGCCATTATAATATTTCTGCCAGATGTATCCAGTCATGTATACATCACTCGAACTAGTAAATTTAAGCGTTTCAATAAAAACACCAGTTGGTATAGATATTATAGGCTGCTTTTGGTTTGATTGTTCGGCTAATTTAACTTGCTGTTCTAAAAACGTTTCGACCGCTGGGTTGCCGAGCAGTAAATTAGGAGTATTTTTATAATTATTTTCCGACCATACCAGATACCAAATAAATCCGATGCCACCGATGCAATAAAGAGATAAACTCACAGAAACTGCCCAGAGGCTTTTTAAATTGCCTCGATAAGCACGGAAAATGAGAATGGAAATAAACCACAAAAATGCGATCGTTTCTAATGCGATCCGGATTAATTGCTGTCTTATAAATCGTTGATCTACAGCACTATCTTCCTTAACAATTACTACTAACAGCGACCATCCAGTTAAAGGAATCGGTTCGATAAAAACCCAAGCAGGTTGACCCGTACTAGGTTGAGTAAAATCAACTGTAAACGATTTACCCTGAATCGCCTGCTCGCCTATATATCGCAGTTGTTGACTTTTTACTTGATTGGCTAAATCGAAAATACTCCTTTGATTCTTGGTATAATCTCGATTGGGATGTATCAGTAATTTGCCTTGTTTAGATAGTAAGATTCCATAGCCGGATTTACCTAAATCGAGCGAATCGAACAATTCATTAAGCCGTTCGAGCGAATAGTTGGCATAAATCAATCCAGTCGGCTTTTTTTCTTTAGTTTGAGGGTCATTACGAGTAAAAACCTTATGATATTCTGCTACTACCGTGTTAGAAGATTTATCAAATGCAGGTTCTATCCAAAACGAGCCTTTTGCTAGAGCGTTAAAATACCATTGATTGTTTTTGATCGGCTGAGCGTAGTCGTAATAATTTTCGATCCGATCTAGTTTGATTTGGCCATTTTCTCTTTTATAAAATGGTGCGTACAGTCGCTCCTTGGGATTAAAAGCAAAAGGTATATAAGCGGCTCCCATTTCGGAAAATTCGCTGTTTTTTTCTAAATCTCTGGCGAGTCTCCCTAATAATTGTTCTTCTTTCAATTTTCCCGAATTCAGATCCCCTGCAATCGAGTCAGCCGCAACTTGGAGTTGGCGAAGTCTCTTTTCTATCTCGTTTTTAGCGCGAACAGCTTCTTGCTTGCCATTGCTTTTAGCGTTTTCCGTTCGTTCTGTTTCTTGTTTCATATAATAAACAATGTCTGCACAGATTGTCATTGCACTGGCAAGACAAAGTACTAAGGAAAGTTTAAATATCAACTTTGACCGATCGATTTGTTTCATTTTTTGTGTTTATGTTAATTTTTATATTTTTAGCCATCTTAATTTTCTAAATAATCTAGCTATTTTTATATACTAAAGGAGATATATCTTTTTTTGTCAAACAAAAGAACATGGTTTAACTGTAATCTAATGTTAGATTTGGCCAGATTTGGAAACAAACTATATTACTCGTAAGCAAGAGTGTTTCATATAATATAAGATTTAATAAATTTTGGCAATAGGCTAAATTAATCTTTACTTTACGTAATTCGTAAAATCTAATATATTGTTGCGATCGAGCGAATCGAGATTGGTTTTGGGAAAGTTAATAGATATAACTAAACTGGCTGAGACAGCTTGAAAGGAGACTAATAAAATGGATACCGATGAACTGCTCAAACGTTATGCTGCGGGAGAAAGAGATTTTCGAGGAGCGAACTTGATTGGAGTCGATCTAGAAAGAGCAAACTTAGTAGGGGCAAATTTTTCAGAAGCTTTCTTGGCGACTGCAAATCTCAGTAGAACTTGGCTGACGGGTACTAATTTCACTGGTGCTTTTTTGCATCGAGTAAATTTAAGCTATGCCAAAGTGAACGAAGCAAGACTAACAGAAGCAGATTTGACAAAAGCGAACTTACAAGGAGCTTACTTCGCTAAATCAATCTTGGTAGGGACAAAGTTGAGCGGAGCAATTCTCACATCGGTGAATTTACATTTAGCTAATTTACAAGGAGTTAACCTTTGTGGAGCGGATTTACGAGGAATTAATTTGCGTTCTGCCAACTTAATGAATGCTAATCTAAGTTGGGCTAATTTGAGCGGGGCGAGATTGAGTGGTGCGTTACTTCGAGGAGCATTACTAAATGGCGTGACTTTCAGCGGTGCTTTGTTAAATGGAGTAGATTTCAACAACGTTGATTTGGATGGGGTAAACTTAAGCGATGCCAAGCTGAGCGGCGCTAATTTGAGCGGCGCTAATCTTTCTGCTAGCAATTTGAGTAATGCTCAATTAAGAGTTTCTATTCTATCGCGATCGAATCTCCATGCAGCCAATCTGAATAAAGCCGTACTATTTAAAGCAGACTTGTGCGAAGCGGATCTCAGTAAGGCAGATTTATCATTAGCTGATTTAAGCGAAGCAGACTTAACTGGAGCTAATCTGAACGTAGCTAGATTGTGCGAAGCAGACTTAACTAATGCTAGTCTCCGGAATGCTTATTTGTGGGGTGCTAACCTGAATTCTGCCTACTTGCGGGGTTGCGATATGAGCGGTGCTAGTCTGCGCGGAGCATATATGGAAGGAGTCGATTGTCAGCAGGCAATCTTAAGCGGTGCTACGATGCCAGATGGCTCTCTCCACGAGTAATATGAATTACGCTTGGTGTTGCTACAAATCTGACTGGGAAAGGGAATACTGCATTTGAGAGATTAATCTGCTGTTTCAGCATATCTATGTGAACGGCAGTGTTATCGCTGAGGTCGGGAAAACTTTGGTAATAAAATCGCAGGTATAAATATATTTTTCTTGCCAGCTTAAAGGAATTTCTAATAAATCCCGCGTACCTGTGAAGCCTTGTCCGACAAATAGTAAAACTGCAAAAATGTTTAGAATCACGTGAAAAATGCGCCAGCGATTCGATTTATCCCGATAAATATCTTGTGCGATCGACAAAGAAAAAATCATCAGTAAGGTAGCGGCGATCCCGATGTAATAGTGAGACCAATACCATTCATTAGTCCGCCGAAAAACGCCATCCTGACAACCGAGAACGACCAAACCAGTGCCGGTTAAAATCGCAAAAATCGCCCGCCATAGTTTCTTTTCCGAGCGATAAAGCAATAGTAAACAGGCGAGGGTGTCCATAAATATCAGCGAGATCGAGGCAGATTTCAAAGGGGCGGTCTTCCACACTTGTTTAGTGATAATATGGTCGAAAATTGGATAAGCTAGCCCGATTAAAGTAACGGTGACAACTAAACCTGTCAACCAACGTCCTAGTTCGAGATGCGCTAAACCGGGATTTGGCAAAGGCAAAATGCTTTTATTTTTATTTGCGTTTGGCAATAATCGGCGCTGGCGCGTATGCCATGCAAGATTGACTACCATACCAAGGCAGGGGAAAACTACTGTAACTGCTAGAGCGGGGTGAATTAAAGCCAGAAAATCTTGCAATTCCATATCCAACCTTTTCGCGCAAGCTCGTGTTGAATCAACATGATCGCATTTTGAAGTTTGATTGTAGCGAGAATTTAACTGCAAAGTAACGCCAAGATTTATTTCTGGTGTTTTTTCGGGATGTATTTTGCTAGCAAAGCCTTGCTATGTGAGGTTTCTGCTCTTGTTTGCCGAGGTTGAGAGCGGTAAGAATTCTTCCATTCCCTAAGCGTCCTGTTCGATTAATGGTAGCCCCATAAGTATTTATGCCAAAACATCAAGATAGATTTACTTCATCAGTGACAATCAACTGTATTAAATAGCAAGAAAAATTAATGAATTTTGCGGATTTATTAGGGCAATCTAGAATTAGACAGGCTTAAATGAGCCGTGCTGAGGGCTAACTTATGGATGCCAATGAATTACTAAAACGTTATGCGGCAGGAGAAAGAGATTTTCGGGGCGTCAACCTGATCGGAGCTAATCTAGAAAATGCCAACTTAGAAGGCGCTAACTTTTCTGACGCCTACCTAGCAGCAGCCAATCTGAGCCGCACTCACCTAACAGGAGCGATTTTCATCGGAGCTTTTTTACATCGCACGAATTTAAGTTTTGCTAAAGTTAATGAAGCAAACCTTTCAGACGCAGATTTAACAAAAGCTAACCTGCAAGGAGCTTATTTTGTCAAATCGGTGCTAGTCGGTACGCGATTAGCTGGAGCCATACTACTGGGCGTCAATTTGCGTTTGGCTAACTTAGAGGGTGTTAACCTGTGCGGTGCAGATTTACGGGGAATTAATTTGCGCTCTGCTAACTTGGTAAATGCTAATCTGAATTGGTCTAATTTAACTGGTGCCAGATTAAGCGGTGCTTTATTGCGGGGAGCTTCTTTAAATGGAGTAAAACTAAGTAAAGCTTTTATGAATGGTGTAGATTTGAACCGCATAGATTTAGATGGAGTAAATTTAAGCGAGGCTAAACTGAGCGGAGCCAACTTAAGCGGTTCTAATTTGTGCGCTACTAACTTTACTTCTGCACAATTGCGGGTATCGCTATTAGCAAGAGCAAATCTCCATGCAGCTAATTTAACTTGTGCAACGATTACAAAAGCTGATTTGTGCGAAGCTAATTTGAGTAAAGCAGATTTAAGCGAAGCTAATCTGAGCGATGCAGATTTGACTGGCGCTAATTTAAATATGGCAAATCTCAGCGATGTCAATCTGAGCAATGCCAGTTTGCGGGGCGCTTATTTGTGGGGCGCTAATTTTAACGTGGCGCAACTACGAGGGGCTGATTTGACGGGAGCTAGCTTGAGAGGAGCGTATCTCAAGCGAGAAGAAGCATACTGGCCAGAAGCTATTCTAACCGGAGCTACGATGCCTGATGGCAGCCGTCACGAGTAAATTTAGTCGGTAATGAGTAGAGCGATTTTTAGTGCGATCGTTCTTTTTAGGGAACTGCGAAACAATTCTTTTAGAGAAAGTTCGCAGTTTTAATTATATTAGTGTTCTTTAAATTAAACGATTAAATTTAGTTTTAAGACTGTTTGTATATAATCTGATTATCAAGGGGTTATAAAATTAATTATTAGTAGTAATATAGATAAATATTATATGCTAAGTTAGTAAATCAAATAAATCAACCTTGATAAAATTAAGTGCTATCTTTATATTATTTATTCACACTTTTTCATTTAATTTTGGATTTTTTATGCCTAATTAAGTATTCCTGAAAAATTGGTTGTAATTTTGTATATTTTAAGCGATACTGTAGATAGGTAGTACAAATGTATTGCTAATTCATAGTGGCCTTAAAAAGAAAATCTGCTGTTTTAATGGTAAAGTCTGCATATGGCTAGCACAAATACTGGTATAGAGTGGACTGATAGAACCAGTCTAACCATAAAGCCCACATTCAGCAAGAATTATTCTTTCCCAAAACTCAGGATGAGGCGTAATACCTTACCTTTTTTATTCATCCATTCAAAAACATCTTGATTGTTTTTGGAACTATTGCACTTATTACAGGCAGGTACTATATTTCCTGGCGTAGTTCTACCTCCTTGAGAGATAGGAACAATGTGATCCCAACTATTAGCAACCTGAAGACAGTAGGCACATTTACCGTCAAATATTTCCATCAAAAACTCTTGTCCGACATGGGGGATTGGTTCAACATTCCGCTTTCTAGCATGAGGCCCAAGCCCAAAAGTATTTAGCAACTATAGTAGCTTTAACTAAAGATTGTTCTTTCGATTCATCAAAGAAGGAACTGGTAGTCATCACTTCTCCTTACTTACTACTAAAAATAATTTAACACAGGTTTAATTTGGCATTATTCAATTATCACAATTGATTATACCCACCACCGCCAGGAGTTTCGATCGCAAACACATCCCCAATATTCATTTCCACCACACCAGTACTCCCCAACTCTTTCACCGTGCCATCTTTGCGCTGCACGTAATTTTTACCAACCGCGCCAGACTCAGCACCATTTAATCCAAAAGGTGCCACAACTCGACGCCCGGATAAAATTCCCGCCGTCATGTTTTCCAGAAAACGAAGGCGGCGAATTACGCCATTTCCGCCCCGATATTGCCCATTTCCACCACTATTCGGGCGAATCGAAAAACTTTCCAAAAGTACCGGAAAACGCCATTCTAAAACTTCCGGATCGGTTAATCTGGAATTGGTCATGTGGGTGTGAACTGCATCAGTGCCATCAAAACCAGCACCCGCACCAGAACCGCCGCAAATTGTTTCATAATATTGATATTTCTCATTACCAAACGTGAAATTATTCATCGTTCCTTGAGAAGCTGCCATTACTCCCAAAGCACCATACAAAGCATCAGTAATTGCTTGGGAAGTTTCCACATTTCCCGCTACTACAGCAGCCGGATATTGAGGATTTAACATACATCCTTCCGGAATAATAATTTCCAGTGGTTTCAGACAACCAGCATTCAGAGGAATATCATCATTTACTAATGTGCGAAAAACGTATAAAACGGCGGCTTTGCAGACTGCTGATGGAGCATTAAAATTACTATCGAGTTGAGGGGAAGTACCTGTAAAATCAATTTTAGCGCTGCGGTTGGTTTTGTCGATCGCAATTTTCACCTGAATCTGACTACCATTATCCAAAGGACAGGTAAAACTACCATCTTGCAAAACTTCAATGGCACGACGCACCGACTCTTCCGCGTTATCTTGCACAAACTGCATATAAGCTTGCACGATTTCTAAACCGTAATGTTCAACCATTTTGGCAAGTTCTTGCACACCTCTTTCATTGGCAGCAATTTGCGCTTGCAAATCAGCGATATTTTGGGCAGGATTTCTCACTGGGTAATTGCCTGAACTGAGAAGTTCTAGTAATTCTTTTTCTCGAAAATCACCTTGTTCTACTAATTGGAAATTATCAATTAATATACCTTCTTCTTCCACAGTTTTACTATTAGGAGGCATTGAACCGGGAGTGATTCCACCGATGTCAGCATGATGTCCTCGCGAAGCAACATAGAAAAGTGGGGATAAGGAAGAGTGAGAAGTTGAAAGAGGAAAAACCGGAGTAATGACGGTGATATCAGGTAAGTGAGTGCCACCGTTGTAGGGATTATTCAAAATATAAACATCACCTGATTTGATATTATTTCCCCAGGCGTTTATTAAGCTTTTTACGCTTTCATTCATCGAACCTAAATGGACGGGAATGTGAGGCGCATTTGCCACGAGTTGTGCATTTCCATCAAAGATTGCACAAGAAAAATCTAGCCGTTCTTTGATATTCACGGATGATGAAGTATTTTGGAGAGTGATACCCATTTGTTCGGCAATGGCGCGAAACAAATTATTGAAAATTTCCAACATCACCGGATCTGGCGATTTTAGATTCAAAGGACTAAAGTCCTTACTACGAACCGTTTGTAGTGAGGACTTTAGTCCTCCTTCGTTATCAAATTTAGATAAAATTAAGTGATTTCGATTCGTTAATTCGGCTTGCCAATTTGGTTCGATCGCATTCGTACCAGTTTGCTCTATAATAATTGCGGGCCCAACAATAATATCTCCCGGTTGCAAATCATCCCGATGATAAACAGGAGTTTCCCGCCAATCACCCGCCGCATACATTTGCACCACTGCTACTGGCGAAGCAGAATCATTTGTTTTTCGCTCAATTATAGATTCTTCCGGCACATCATTTTTACCCACCACTTCAACCGAAACCGCCTCAACAATTAACGCCTTTTCTGATGCGATGAAACCATAACGTTGACGATGCGCCTTTTCAAAATCCCGCCCCATTGCCGCCATATTACTAAAATCAATAATCAGCGCCGAATCAGTTCCCTCATATCGCAAATGCACCTTACGAAAAATCTCTATCTTCTTCTCTTTTCTCTCTGCGTCCTCTGCGCCTCTGCGGTTTAATTCTTCCTCTCCCTCCCTCACCAACTGCGCCAACATTTCCTCCAACGATGACAACAAATCCTCACTCAACCTTGCCTCAACTGCCTTTTCCCGAATCACGCGCACATCCGCCAATCCCATACCATAAGCGGATAACACCCCTGCGTAAGGATGGAGAAACACCTGCTTCATTCCCAAAGCATCGGCAATCAGACAAGCGTGTTGTCCTCCTGCACCACCGAAGCAACACAAAGTATATTCTGAAACATCATATCCGCGCTGAAGGGAAATCTTTTTAATCGCGTTGGCCATTTTATCAACTGCGATCGCCAAAAAACCAGCCGCCACTTCTTCCGCTTTTACATCACCCCCGATTTCCCCTACCAATTCCCCAAACTTCTGCCGCACAACCTCCCCATCCAAAGGCAAATCGCCATTTTCGCCAAACACCTTGGGGAAAAACTCCGGTTGCAACTTACCCACCATCACGTTGCAATCCGTCACCGTTAAAGGGCCACCCTTGCGATAACAAGCAGGGCCGGGGTTAGCTCCCGCCGATTCTGGCCCTACGCGATACCTCGCACCGTCAAAGTATATAATCGAACCACCACCAGCCGCCACCGTATGAATAGCCATCATCGGCGTCCGCAGTCGCACCCCCGCCACTTCTGTTTCCAATGTGCGTTCGTATTCGCCATTGTAATGGGCAACATCGGTGGAAGTTCCACCCATATCAAAAGTAATAATTTTATCGAAACCTGCCATTAAACTAGTTTGCACTGCACCAACAATTCCCCCCGCAGGGCCGGATAAAATGCTATCTTTTCCTTGAAATGTTTTAGCATCTGCCAGTCCGCCATTTGACTGCATAAACATCAATTTGGTATCACCTAATTGACTGCTTACTTGATTAACATATCGCCGCAAAATAGGAGATAAATAAGCATCAACGACAGTGGTATCGCCGCGACTGACAAGTTTCATCGACGGGCTTACTTCGTGCGAAACCGATATTTGAGAAAAGCCAATTCTTTTGGCAATATCTGCTACTTGTTCTTCGTGTTCTGGATAACGATAACCGTGCATAAAGACGATCGCACAGCTACGAATTCCTTCATAATAAGCTTTTTGTAAAGCAGAAATATATCCGGTTTGCACTCGCATTAATTGTTTGCCATCGGCGCTGTAGCGTTCTTCTACTTCGATCGCTTGCTCGTACAGCATTTCTGGCAGTACAATATGACGGGCGAAGATATCCGGGCGGTTTTGATAACCAATGCGAAGGGCGTCCCGAAAACCTTTGGTGATTAGTAATACAGTGCGATCGCCTTTTCTTTCCAATAAGGCATTTGTCGCCACCGTCGTACCCATTTTAACCACTTCAATTTGGTCAGATGGAATGGGTGCATCGGCAGAAACTCCCAAAATGTCCCGAATTCCTTGCACTGGCGCATCTGGGTAGCGTTCGGGGTTTTCTGACAACAGCTTATGAATTACTAGCCGTCCGTCAGGACGACGCGCCACAATATCAGTAAATGTACCACCGCGATCGATCCAGAATTGCCAGCGATTTTCTTGGGAATTCATGAGTAGGAATTCTTACTATATTTTATTGATGAAGGTTATTATTATAATCTTTTTTGGGAGCCGAAAATCTTTGGTGAGGGCTTTTTTTACCACAGATGTCCACAGATGAACACAGATGAACACAGATGTTGCTGTTCAGTTTTCTGGATTTGTTACACGGATCTATTTTTGATACCTGTAGTTTATTTTTGATTTTAAACCGCAGATGAAAGCAGATACACGCAGATGCACGCAGATGAATATGGATTTTGAATTGATGTTGCTACTTTGCCCTTTCCCTTCATCATATTTCTTCTTGTCTAGCCAAGTTTTCAATTAATTCGCTACGAGTTAGTTCGTTTTCTTTGGCAATTTCTGCTAGTTTTTCCCATGCTGTGTCAGTTAGGCGAATCGACCTCAAGCGTTTTGGTTCGCTTTGATAGTCTGGTTCAAATTTACCGGAGGGGGAACGCTTGCGGCGAGATGATTTTTGTCTCGTACCGGAATATCGATCGTCTGATTTTTCTCTTAGATTGGCTGTTAATAAGTAAACTAAAATGTTAATTAAGCGATCGCTTTCCATCGGCATGATATCTTTAGCGTGCAACATATCTTGCACGATTACGAAATGCACTAAAGAACCGAGAAATACTCTCGCTGCTGCTTCAGGATCGGGAAGTTGTAATTCTTGATTGGATACAAAGTATTTGACTAAAAGCTGAAAAACCTTTTTATCGACTTTCCGCACGAAAATTTGTGCTAGCACGGGAAAACGTCCGGATTCAGCAATAATTAATCTAACTAAATCTCGCAATTGCTCTTTACTTTTGACATTTTCCAAAAAGTTTACCCCGAAACGTTGCAAAACTTCACTAGTTTCTCCTTCCCAGGATTGCGCGTCTTCGGGATTTAATGCTGCTTGACAATGATCGTCTACTAATCTTTCAACTAAGGCGGCAAATAAGCTTTCTTTATCTTGAAAGTAACTGTAAACCGTGGTTTTCGATACTCCAGCCGCCGCAGTTACCTTGTCCATCGTGGTAGCAGCATAGCCATGCGCCAGGAATTCTTGCATCGCCCCTTGTAAGATGGCTTCGACTTTATCTGTTGATTGTGAACGTCCCGCGCGATCGCTATCTGCCTTCTTCATTATATTTTTTACTCCAGCTTTCATAGCCTATCCCATAACTACATTAAATGTTTCGCCCATTTTGCAAGGTGGGTAGATGGGGAGCAGGGGAGCGGGGGGCAGGGAGAAAGAGGAAATTTGTTAACTCTAACTTCTGACTCCTGAATTCTGACTTCACACTTCATCCTTCTTTCCCTCCCCCCTTGACATTTCCATACTACACAGTCTAGTTTAGTATTTAGTAAACTAAATCGTTTAGTTTACCATTCTTCACCCAGAGGAAAGCTTATGGTTCGCGACTTAACGGTTAAAGATTTTCCCTTCCTCAAGCCCATTCCCCGCCAGGTTGTAATACTTGGCATCGCCGCCAGCCTGGGCATCGCTGGAATGACAGCCTCGCGAGTCCTCAACTTACAGCTACCGGATTCTGCCAAAGAAAGCCAAGTATCTCAGGTGGTTGTCCCGCAGGTGACAACGGTGACGGCGCTGGGTAGACTTGAACCGGCGGGAGAAGTGATTAAGCTTTCGCCTCCTTCATCGAGTCAAGGGAGTCGGGTAGAGCAGCTATTAGTTAAAGAGGGAGATTCCGTTAAAGCAGGACAAGTAATTGCGATTTTGGATAATCGCGATCGCTTACAAGCCGCTTACGAGAAAAGCCAAGAAGCCGTGCAAGTGGCGAAAGCAAACCTAGCTAAAGTGCAAGCTGGCGCAAAAGAAGGTGAAATCGAAGCGCAAAAAGCGGAAATTGGCAGAATTCAGGCACAATCACTTGGTGACGAAAGGGCGCAACGAGAAACCTTAGCCAGACTAGAAGCCCAATGGCTAGGGGATAAAGCAACTACACAAGCGACGTTGGCGCGACTAGAAGCGCAATGGGAAGGAGATAAGCGGGCGCAACAAGCCACAATTAAAAGATTAGAAGCCGAGTTGGAGAATGCCAAATCGGAATTTCGGCGTTACGAGCAATTGTACAAAGAAGGTGCGATCGCACAATCGATATTTGACAGCAAACGACTTTCCGTACAAACTCTCACCGAACAACTAACGGAAGCCAAAGCCATTTTAGCCAGAACCGACGCCACCGGCAGCAAGCAAATCAGCGAAGCCAAAGCTAACTTAGAAAGAATTACCGCCACCGGCAGCAAGCAGATTAACGAAGCCAAAGCAGTTTTGGCGCGAATTCAAGCCACTGGTAGCCAACAAGCCAGTTCTGCACAAGCCACTTTAAACAAAATTGCCGAAGTGCGCCCGGTGGATGTCGCCGCAGCACAAGCGGAACTCAGACAAGCGATCGCAAGTGCGAAAGAAGCCAAAGCGAATTTAGACCAAACTTACCTAAAAGCGCCCCAAGAAGGCGTAATTTTCAAAATCCATACTCGTCCTGGCGAAACCGTTTCCAACAATGGCATCGTCGAAATCGGACAAGTCAACCAAATGATGGCAGTAGCAGAAGTTTACCAAACCGATGTCAGCAAAATCGAACCAGGACAGAAAGTGCGGATTGAAAGCACTTCTCTACCAGGTGATATACATGGAATAGTCGATCGCATCGGCTGGCAAATCGAACGCCAAAACGTGATCAACAGCGACCCCAGCGAGAACATCGACTCCAGAGTAGTAGAAGTTCACATCCGCTTAGACGAAGCCTCCACCCAAAAAGCGGCCAAATTTACCAACTTACAAGTCAAAGTTGCGATCGAATTATGATTGGATTTATCGATACCATCCGGCGGCGCACCCCCTTGGGATGGCTGCAACTCAGCCGCCACAAAAGCCGCCTGCTAGTAGCCTTATCCGGGATAGCCTTTGCCGATGTCTTGATGTTCATGCAGCTAGGCTTTCAGAACGCCTTGTATGACAGCAACACCCGCCTCAACCGCGCCCTAGAGGGAGACATCGTGCTGATGAGTCCCCAAGCCCGCAACACCCAAAGTTTATCCACCTTTTCCCGGCGGCGACTCTACCAAGCTGCCGATGTGCCTGGGGTAGAATCTGCCCAAGCCATGTATATCAACACCATCAGTTGGAAAAATCCCCAGACGCGCAAAAAAACCACCGTCCAAGTACTTGGCATCAGTACCGAACAACCAGCTTTAAAGTTACCAGAAATTAACGCCCAACTAGACAAAATTCGGTTACCCGATCACTTTCTATTTGACAGAGGTGCCAGAGGAGATTACCAACAAGTTTTTACTCAATTAGAAGCAGGAAAAGAAGTAACCACCGAAATAGACAAAAGAACAATTACTATTAGTGGTTTATTCAAACTTGGTGCTTCCTTTGGTGCCGATGGTTCGATAATTTCCAGCGATGAAAATTTCTTAAGACTATTTCCCAAACGACAAGCTGGTAGCGTGAATCTCGGCTTAATTGACATCGAACCAGGCGCAGATTCCACCCAAGTAGCCGCAGCATTAAAAGCTTACCTTCCCGATGATGTAAAAGTACTAACCATTGAAGAATTCGTCAAATTTGAAGAAGACTATTGGAAAAGTGGAAGCCCAATCGGGTTCATTTTCGGTTTGGGAGTAGCGATGGGTTTTATCGTCGGTGTCATTATCGTTTATCAAGTACTTTCCACCGATGTAAACGCCCACATCAAAGAATACGCCACCTTCAAAGCAATGGGCTATCACAACTCCTATTTGTTGGGAGTAATTTTTGAAGAAGCAATCATTTTAGCAGTCTTAGGTTTTCTGCCAGGATTCGTAGTACCGATCGGACTTTACCATGTAACTCGCACCGCTACTAACTTACCACTTTACATGACTTTAGCACGCGCCATAATGGTTTTAACCTTAACCATTATCATGTGCGTAATTTCCGGTACGATCGCAACCAGCAAACTACAATCCGCCGACCCCGCAGATATGTTTTAAGAGGAGAATTCAAGAGTCAGAACAAAAATATTATCTGCGTTCATCCGCGTTTATCCTCTTACATCTGCGGTTAAAAATAACCCATCAACTCTCACAAACTATCTAAATATTCATCTGTGTTCATCTGTGTTCATCTGTGTTTCATCTGTGGTAAAAAACACCCATAATTATATCATGACAGCCGTAATTTCCATCCAAAACCTAAACCATTACTTCGGAAAAGGGCAACTTCGTAAACAAGCGTTGTTCGACATCAACTTAGAAATTAACGCTGGCGAAATCATCATTATGACTGGCCCATCCGGTTCCGGCAAAACCACCCTACTAACCTTAGTAGGCGGTTTGCGTTCTGCCCAAGAAGGCAGCTTAAAAGTATTAGGAAAAGAACTTTGCCGTGCCAATGAAAAACAATTAACCGAAATACGTCGCCAGAACGGTTATATTTTCCAAGCCCATAATTTACACGGAAGCTTAACTGCACTACAAAACGTGCGAATGGGATTAGAAGTACATCCCAAAATTTCCCCTGCCGAAATGAACGATCGGGCCAAAGAAATGCTAGAAGCAGTAGGATTAGGAAATCGCGTCAATTACTATCCAGATGACTTATCTGGAGGACAAAAACAAAGAGTAGCTATTGCACGCGCCTTAGTCAGTCAACCGAAAATTGTCCTAGCAGATGAACCGACTGCCGCCCTAGATAAAAAATCCGGACGAGATGTAGTAGAATTGATGCAAAAATTAGCCAAAGAACAAGGTTGTACTATCTTATTAGTTACCCACGATAACCGAATTTTGGATATAGCCGATCGCATTGTCTACATGGAAGACGGACGCCTGATTAGCGATGGCAATTTAGATGCCTTAGCAATCGCGAGTTAAATGCCTAAAAAAATTTGATTACTCTTGGCGATCGTTATTTCATCCCAGTAACTTATAAAATAACATCGGAGCAATGGCAAGCCAGATTAATATGATTATCCATATTCTGCCTGCCAAAATATTATAGTCACCAAGTAGTTTTTCCCAAGAATGCTTTGCTACGTAACGACCAAAGCCAAACTCAAATATAACTGTTAATCCCAGCCAAATCAATCCCACCAAGAGCGCTTCTGTCATCGATGTAAAACCCCAAAGTTGCGTGATGCCCCAAATATATAAACCGAAGAACAAAACCCCAGTGATAGTAGAGATTTGATGGGAACGCAATTCACTAAAATACTTGCCATAAGTAGTTTCTCGAATCGTCGCGTTGAAGATGGCGATCGCAATCATTGGAATCCATGCCAAAATGTAACGTAATAACATTTTTTGATTCCTCACAATACTCGGCAACTTAATTCTAAACTTTCGGTTGCCCTTTGCCAGAAACCCGGTTTTTTAGAAAAACCGGGTTTCTTGAATTCTCCTAAGCAACTCCCCGTAACTTGCGAGTACTTTCTATCAAACTTTCGGCAAACTTATCAAAGCGTTGAGAAAGCTTTTCATCTAACAGTTTGCCATCAGAACCAAAAGCTTTCCATGCTTGACCGATCGCAACCTGTTCCGGTATAACCCATGCGTGTACCCATCGTAAAATTACTCGCAAATCATTTAAGGCGTTGTTGTTAGATTGTCCGCCCAAAACGCTGATCGTACCAACTACTTTATCGCTGAGATGCTCGAAACTCATCAAATCGAGGGCGTTTTTCAATACGCCACTAACGCTACCGTGATACTCCGGCGTTGCCAAAATTAATCCATCAGCACTACGTACCGCGTTTCGCAACTTCTCCACATCTGGGTAATCGGGATACTCATCTTCCCCATTGCAAAACGGCAAGTTCATTTCTCGCAGATCGAGTATTTCTACTTCCGCGCCGAGTGCTTCTACGCGCAAAGCCGCTAAATTTAAAGCTTGTTGACTGTAGGAGTCTGTTCTGAGGCTACCGCCAATACCAACTATTTTCACCATGTTGTTTTCTCTTGGGTATCGATATGGGCTTCAATAAAGGCAAAAATACTTAACTTTACTTAATCCAATCCTCAACGCGATCGCTTAAACAGATAAATTTAAATTACCTGGCAATAAAACGTACTCATTACGACTACATATAAGATAACAAGTTCAACCCATATCGTCAAATCTCCCTTCCCCTTCTCTTTTCATCGACGGGATCGTTGGCAGTTAAACTAGAAATTAACAAAATCCACTCAACTCAAAGCCAACGTACTGGGGTAAATCTCCAGCACAGATCAGTTGAGTAAAGGTTGTGGCTGGAGCGATCGCTCTTTTTGGTGGACTTTGCTTGAGACTATATAAAAAAATATATCCATGAGCATCCAGACTTCCGTGCTGGCAGGACTGCTGGAAGAACTGCCCCAACTGCGGCCACAAATGTATTTCAAGTCTTCCTTAACCGCGCTTTCTCACGCGATGGAAGACCAAGTTTTGGCGGGGTCAGATCAGCCGCTAGTGATTGCTAATTTTCAGAGAGAACGCTTCTACCGTCAGGAAGCGCACCGTTATAAGCGAATCGCGCAAAAAAGCAATCAGGTGTACGTATTAGCGGCACCGGAAACAGATTTTTGCAGCCGTTCTGACACCTACGAAACGATCGCGTTTGACCCCCAAGACATCCTCTCTCAAGAGTGGCATCTAGTAGTAATCGGGCAGCAATACGCCAGTTGCATAGTGTGTCGGGAACGGCAAGTGCCTATAATGCCCTCCCCCGAACATATGCACGTTGACATAGATCCATCTCGCCGCTTTGAAGGCATTTGGACATTCGATCGGCAGGTAAGCTGTAAAGCAGCTGAATTATTGCTAGACAAAATTTTGGTTTATCGCCCTGAGTTAGCCAAAAAAATCAAACAGGTAAAAACCAAATTATTGGCCAAAGCCTCATCAAGAGGGCAAAATATCGACCCAGACCCGTTTGCCCAGCGTTTGGTAACTTACCTGCAAGCAGGACAATATAAATTACTCAAAGCTTATCGCTCGATCGCCAAACAAGAAAGTAAAGAACGGCTGGTAAATTCCATCACCACTGCTATCAGGCAATCCCTCAATCCTCAAGAAGTTCTCGCCAAAGCAGCCCTAGAATTAGGCCAAGCCATGCAAGTTTGTCGGTGTTTAATATACCGTTGTAAAGAAACAGACATTGAAACAACTAATCTACATGAATTTTTAACTCCGGGCGTTCGCTCTTTGGCAGGAGAAAAATGGCCATTACAACAGAATCCTTTGTTTCAGGAGGTAGCCCAAGGGCTAGTACCTGTTTACGTAGCTGATACCCAGAAAAACACCGCCATTAATAACTCGCCCCAATTAAAAGAATTAGTACGCCGCTCTAAAATAGCATCCTGGCTATTAGTCCCGGTGGTAGATAAAGGCAGCAAATTACTAGGAATGGTGGAATTGCACCATTGCGGTACAAAGCCCCACCAATGGCAAGAAGAAGATGTAGAACTAGTAGAAGCGATCGCCAACCAAATTGGGGTAGCCTTAATTCAAGCGGAAGCCTACGCTAACCTAGAAGACCTCAACCAACAATTAGAAGCCCTAGAACGCACCCGCAGCAATCTAATTGCCATTACAGGTCACGAACTGCGAACTCCCCTATCCACCATTCAAGTTTGTTTGGAAAGTCTGGCTAGCGAACCGGATATGTCCCTCGAACTGCGACAGGTGATGTTAAACTCAGCCCTAGCAGATGGGGAGAGGATGCGGAAACTAGTTCAAGATTTCCTTACCCTTTCCCAATTAGAAAGCGGTCGCGTGCAGTGGCATCCAGAAGCGCTGGAATTCCAAGAATGCGTGGATTTAGCCATTAGCAGCACTCACGCCCGTCGTTCTAAAGAAGAATTACCCCAAATTGCTGCCCAAGTGCCAGCCAAACTACCGCTAGTCAAAGCTGATGGTGAGTGGCTGGTAGAAGTACTATCAAAGCTGTTGGATAATGCTTGCAAATTTACCGATCCCGAAGGACAGGTAACAATTGAAGCTAAAGTAAACGGCAATCGAATGGTGAAAGTCACCGTAGCTGATACCGGGCGCGGAATCGAGCCAAATCGTCTGGAAACCGTGTTCGATCGCTTTTATCAAGAAGAAGGTGCTTTAAGGCGAACTACAGGCGGTACAGGCTTGGGATTAGCCATTTGTCGCCAAATCGTCAACGGCTGGGGCGGCCAAATTTGGGCCGAATCTGCCGGTAAAGACCAAGGCAGCCAGTTACACTTTACAATTCCGATCGTAGAAAGCCCAAAAGTGAGTAAAAGGATGAAGGATGAAGTCTGAAGTCTGAAGGATGAAGTCAGGAGTCAGAATTCAGGTTTTCCCTTTCCTCCTGCTCCCTGCCCCCTGCCCCCTGCCTCTTGCCCCCCAAACCTGAAGAACTGTTACAGTTCTTGACGAATTCGCAAGACAACCCCTGCGTCGGTGATAGGATTCCCTAAAAAGTTGAGAGAGGAATCTATGGCAGAAACTCTGACTGGACAACCACCTCTGTTCGGTGGCAGCACCGGCGGTTTACTCAGCAAAGCGGAAATTGAAGAAAAGTACGCCATCACCTGGACTAGCCCCAAAGAACAGGTGTTTGAGATGCCGACAGGCGGTGCTGCTGTAATGCGCCAAGGTGATAACCTGCTGTATTTAGCTCGCAAAGAACAATGTATCGCTTTAGGCGGTCAGCAACTGCGTGCTAAATTCAAAATCAATAACTACAAGATTTACCGGGTTTTCCCTAACGGTGACACCGAATACCTCCACCCTGCGGATGGCGTGTTCCCTGAAAAAGTGAACCAAGGCCGTCCTTATGTAGGTAAGAAAGACCGCAATATCGGTAGCAATCCCGAACCCTCTAAGATCAAATTCAGCGGTCAAAAACCTTACGAAGTCTAGTAGGGTTACTGCTAAACTCCTAAAAGTACCGTCGGGCAGACGGAAACTGCTAGCCTTCGGGCTGGTATACGCTTAAGGATTAGGTTGCAAAACCTAGACATCATCAAAAAAGATGAGCCTAAGAATCCCACAGGAATTTTCTGTGCGGAATGTCAAAATTTTAGTGCTGTCAACGTACAGCATTTAGAAAAAAACTCAAGTTTCGGAGGGTTTAATCCTTTCGAGGCTTGAGTTTTAGTATAGCTAGGGGCTAGGGATTAGGGGAAGAAGGGATTAGGAATGAGAGTTTCAGCAATGAAATTATATGGTAGTAAAAATAGGAAAAAATCAGCGAGTAATTGCTTTGTTATTGGTGATTTTATCAATTTTAACCATTAGCTATTTACCAAGTTTTGCTCAATCAGAAAGACATCCAACTTCAGCAGAGATACAGAAATTAAGACAAAAATTACGTCAACAAATCCGCGATATAGAAAGTAGTGGTCAAGTCACGGATAATCGCAATCTAGCTGGACGGCAAAGTAGAGAATCATTCGTAAGAGATTGGTCTAGGATCGATCCGGCAACTGCGCCTTTTTTAGGAGAATGGGGAGGATATGAAGAAAGTTTAGCAGTTTATCCTTCCAATACTAGAGGCCGTGTTTGCTTGATTTATATTGGGATACAAGCAGCAGATTTTAGTTTGGGAAATATATCAAATGGGGTAATTCGGACTAGCGATCGCGAGGTAATTTTAAAGGAAGGAGAGTATCTGGGAATAGGTGTAGTGATGAATAATCAACCAGACATTCCCGTAGCAGTTCCTTATCACTTTTCTACTGTTCTTCAACCGCCAAGAGAGTTTGCTAAATTATCTGCCGCTACAACACAAGAAATCGAAGCAGTTGTCCGGAAATTTAATGAGTCTGGCTGTAAAATTGGTTTGCCATCAAGATAAATGTTAATTGATTTTAGATGGCTTTAAAGATGAATCTGGTTAACATAAAAATTCTCAACTAGCCTGGAAAAGTTATTTGGAGAGTTGTATTGATTTTTAGTGTTAGACTTAGAAATAAATATGTTAATTCAAAAAACCCTAGTTAGTTTTGCGTTCGGACTAGCCATTTTAGTTGTTAGTTCTTTACCCGGTTCGTCACAATTTGCCGGGGAGTTAACTAAGCAGTCTAGACAAACAGCACAAAGATTACCCAATGGCGACTATTTTTATGGAAAATCCCGTTCGCCAGCACAAGCAGATGTTAATTACTTAATTTTTCGGAAAACAGGTAATCGGGTAGTAGGAATCAGCTATATATATAGAGGAGAAGGTTATTGCTTTAAAGGCACGGTAAACGGGAATACAATTAATAATGTTTCTAGAGAATACGTAGAATTGGGTTTGGGTAGTCCAACTCAAATCAGGCGCGGAAATCCAATCAATTTGGCAACGTTCAATAAATTGAATTTTAACCAAATTCCACAAGATTCTAATGCCAAAAGAAGGTTGCCAGAATGTATCAGGCTATTTTCTAATAGATAGTAGGTTATTTGGTGCGTGACGCAATTTTAAATAAATAGGTAAACCCTATCATAAACTACAGTCACGCACCCTACTATAAAATAAATCTAAAATCTAAAATCTAAAATCTAAAATTGATTGACTCATTTATACTGGGAGTGAAAAACTATACGGTGGTAGCACGCACTCCCATCTAAGATTTTAGTAAATTTATGATATTTCCCGATTTCTCCCAATTTTGCGAACTAGCTAAACAAGGTAATTTTGTTCCAGTTTACCAAGAATGGGTGGCCGATTTGGATACACCCGTGTCTGCTTGGTATAAGGTTTGTGCAGGCCAGCCTTACAGCTTCCTGTTAGAATCTGTGGAAGGTGGGGAGAAAATCGGACGCTACAGTTTGCTGGGATGCGATCCGCTGTGGATAATGGAAGCAAGGGGCGATCGCACTGTCCAAACTCACCGGGATGGATCGTTAATCGAGTTTGAAGGCGATCCGTTTGAAGCATTAACTTATTCTCTCCAACACATTCAACCTGTTCAGTTACCTGAGTTACCACCTGGGATTGGTGGATTGTTTGGTTTTTGGGGATATGAATTAATTAAATGGATGGAACCTCGCGTACCAGTTTACCAAGGTTCATCGGATGATTTGCCGGATGGTTTGTGGATGCAGGTAGATAATTTGTTGATTTTCGATCAGGTTAAGCGGAAAATTTGGGCGATCGCATATGCGGATCTGAGATATGCTAATTTAACTTTAGAGCAAGCTTATCAGCAGGCGTGCGATCGCGTAACTCGCTTGGTAGAGAAATTGCAATCCCCCCTTTCTCAGCAAAGTACCCTGCTGCAATGGACGCCACCGGGAACGGGTAAAGGGGAAATTGAATACAACAGCAATATATCGCGAGAAAATTTTTGTGCTAACGTGCAGAAAGCCAAGCAATATATCAAAGCTGGCGATATTTTCCAAGTAGTGCTTTCTCAGCGACTTTCATCGGAATATACTGGCGATCCGTTTGGATTGTATCGTTCTTTGCGATTAATTAATCCTTCGCCTTATATGGCTTATTTTAACTTCGGTGATTGGCAAATAATTGGTTCGAGTCCGGAAGTGATGGTAAAAGCAGAACGCGATCGATCTGGGGGAACTATAGCTACTTTACGACCAATTGCCGGAACTCGCCACCGGGGAAAAACTGCACAAGAAGATACCGCTTTAGCAGAAGAATTGTTGCAAGATCCCAAGGAAATTGCCGAACACGTCATGTTAGTAGATTTGGGAAGAAATGATTTGGGTAGAGTTTGCAAAAGCGGAACGGTGAGAGTTGATGAATTAATGACGATCGAACGTTACTCTCACGTCATGCACATTGTAAGTAATGTAATTGGAGAAGTTGCATCTGATAAAACTGCATGGGATTTGTTGAAAGCTTGTTTTCCAGCGGGAACTGTCAGTGGCGCACCGAAAATTCGTGCAATGGAAATTATCCACGAGTTAGAAGGTTGTCGCCGTGGCCCTTATTCTGGGGTTTACGGTTATTATGATTTTGAGGGACAGTTGAATAGCGCGATCGCAATTCGCACGATGGTTGTGCGCGATCGAGGTGATGGAAAACACACCGTATCCGTACAAGCAGGTGCCGGTTTAGTAGCTGATTCCGTACCAGAAAAAGAGTATGAAGAAACCCTCAATAAAGCCAGAGGTTTGTTAGAAGCGATTCGCTGCTTGCGCTAACTCCGTAGGGTGCGTTAAGCGATCGCCGTAACGCACCACAACCAGCTTTTTTTTCAGTGCGATCGAATGATTTTGTAAACTTCCAAGACGCCAAGGAAACCAAGAAAATATGTTGAATTTTTACATTGTCGATGTGTTTGCTGTTGGAAAATATACAGGCAATCAATTAGCTGTTTTTACTGGTGATGAAGTTGCCAAATTATCCGATATTGATATGCAGCGCATCGCCAAGGAAATGAATTATTCGGAAACCACTTTTATTCCATCTAATGAAATGAAAAATGGTGGTTACGACGTGCGGATTTTTACGCCGGAACAGGAGTTACCTTTTGCCGGACATCCAACTCTGGGAACTGCTTTTATCTTACAACAAGAAATCATTAAAAATCAAGTTGAAACGGTTATATTAAATCTAAAAGTAGGACAAATTCCGGTAACTCTACATTATGCGGTAGACTCAGTTGAATGGTTGTGGATGCGTCAAAAAACACCTACTTTCGGTCAAGGTTTTTCGCCAGATCAGATTGCACCAGTCCTCAATTTAGATGTAGCAGAAATTGATAACAGGTTTCCGATTGAAGAAGTTTCTACGGGAGTACCGTTTATCATCGTACCGTTAAATAGTCTCGCATCGGTGAAGAGAATTAAGGTAAATAAAGAGAAGTATTTTGATTTAATTAGGAATACTAAAGCAAAAGCTATTTTGGTATTTTGTCCGGAAACTTATCATGCCGAAAATAACTTGAACGTGCGAATGTTTGCCGATGCAATGGGTGTTCCGGAAGACCCGGCTACTGGCAGCGCCAATGGTTGTTTGGCTGGCTATTTAGTGGAATATGCTTATTTTGGTGAATCATCAATTGATATTAAAGTCGAACAAGGATATGAAATTGGTAGACCTTCTTTGTTGTTATTAAAAGCGCAAAGAAGTGCAACAGGAATTGAAGTAAATGTGGGTGGTAATTCGATTATAATAGCTAAAGGAGAATTTGTTTAGGAAAAGAAAGATGGTGCAAACAATTCAGGCTACAGAACTAACTCTATCTGACTTGGAATCGAAATTTGGTATAGAACTGGTTGAAGACGAACAGTTTTTTCCAGAATGGGTAGATAATTTGCCAGAAATCACGGATATAGAAAAGCAACGGCTAGATCGAGTGAAGGCAAGTTATTTGAATTTAGTCAAATATTCTTTGTTAGAAGAAGCGGTGAAAATGGTGGTAGTTTCGCCGTTGCTAGATATGGCAGGCTTTTATTTACCTCCATTTCGGTTGATAACAGAAAATCAAGTACAAATTGCGATTGAAGATGAACAGACAATTATTAAGGGAAAAATCGATATTTTAGTGGTAAAAGAACGATTTTGGGTATTAGTAATTGAGTCTAAAAGAAGTGGCATATCGTTAGAAGCTGGTTTACCGCAAGCATTAGCTTATATGTTGGGTAGTCCGAATTTAGATAAACCAGTTTTGGGAATGTTGACGAATGGTAGTAGCTTTCGATTCATTAAATTGGTGAAAGAAAATTTACCGAAATACGGGTTATCTAATTTATTTGATATTCGCGATCGAGGTAATGAATTGTATGATGTTCTCAGTATTATGAAACGATTTGCTGAAATTATTATAATTGAATAAATAAGTGAGTTAATTATGATGATTACTACGCAAACCAAAAGTGCTAATCGAGTCCTGCTAGAGAATATTAGCTGGCAGACTTATCAATCGTTATTGAAAGATTTTGAGGAACAAGCAGGAATAAGACTGACTTACGATCGCGGTAAACTAGAAATTATGACACCATTAGATCCACATGAAACTTATTCTGAACTGATTGGTCGTTTTATTATAGCATTAACAGAAGAAATTAACGTTGAAATTCGCAGTTTGGGATCGAGAACTTGCAATCGCCAAGATCTAGCTCGTGGACTGGAACCAGATAAATGCTATTATATTCAAAATGAGAGAATTGTTAGAGGAATAAGTCAAATTGACCTCAATCAATACCCACCTCCAGATTTAGCAATTGAGATTGATATTACCTCTAGTTCTATTAATCGATTAGATATTTATGCAGCTTTGGGTGTACCGGAAGTGTGGCGTTATGATGATAACCGCTTGATAATTTTGCGATTACAAGATGGAGAGTATAAGGAGTGCGAAATTTCTCCTACTTTCCCGCAGTTAACGCCATCGGAAGTTATGCGCTTTTTGGAATTAAGTAAAACGATGGGGGAGACGAGTTTAATTAAGATGTTTCGGGAGTGGGTGAGGAGTCAGGCGAAGGAGAAAGAAGGGGAGTAAGAAAAAACGCATTTATCCAACACCTGTTACAGCGGATTCGGGGTTTATGAGGTACAATAGAAGCTAGCTTCACAAGGGTTTTAGGCATCACTTTGTACCTCATTTACCTCGAAAGTGCTGTAAGTTTAAGTAGTCACTAGAAACAGGACTATGTAAAAATCCTTGTTCTCTAGCTTTTTGAAACCATTTATCTGCTTCTGTTCGATCTGCTGTTATACCTTCATCACCGGAAAGATAAATTCCTGCTAAGTTATTGGAAGCGATCGCATAACCTCGTTCAGATGATTTTACGTACCATTTAATTGCTTCTAAGACATTTTTTTCTAGACCCAATCCTAAATGGTGCATATTTGCGATCGTACATTGCGCTTCCGTATTTCCTTCATCTGCCAAAGGTTTTAATAAGCTAAGTGCTGTAGTGTAATCTTGAGAGTAAAAAGCAGCTAAAGCTTTTTCTAAATTAGACATCTTTGGAAAAGTAAAATTTGTTTATTTCCTTGACAAACCCAAGCACCCCAATAAAAAGGATGCTCTAAAGGTCTTTCTCTTGACAAGATACGTTATTTAGTGATAATAATTATTCTAACATTTCGCGACCGAGTTCGGATTGGCGCAACTCTCTAACGGTGATCTGGCGAATGTAATTTTGGCTCTCTAGTAATGCGTTGGAACGATCTAAGTCGAGCAAGGATATGAAATTGGTAGACCAGCATACCAAGGATCAAGAGGAATTAGCACTAATAGGCTGACTATAATCTCATTATCTATAATGTATGTAAAACAAGGGAGTTTCCCAGGACTACTATCTTTATAAATAGATAGCTGGCATCAAGTTTGTTAGAAGAGAATTAAAAACGACCAGACTTAGATTACTTTGGAAAATAATTGAGGTGTAGGTTATGATAAATGCTGAAGAATTGTTGAGACGATACGCAGCAGGAGAACGTGATTTTAGTGAAGTAAATCTTTGTGAAGCTAACTTAAGTGGCTGTAATCTCACAGATATAAAACTAGAAAAAGCAGAATTAAGTAAAACCAATTTGAGTGGTGCTAATCTGCAAAATGCAAACCTAGATCGAGCAGATTTAGAGTATGCCGATCTGAATGGTGCGAATCTTAAAGGGGTAATTCTTTGGGATGCCAATCTCAGCAATACTAAAGTTCAAAATGCAAACTTTGAATTAGCAGATTGTAGAGGCGCAAGTTTACTTACTAACTTGAGTCAAACTAACCTAACAGGGGCAGATTTGAGATGGTCAAAACTGGGAAATATAAGTGGAGCTAATCTGCAAAAAGCTAACTTGGAAAAGGCTAAACTACAAGGCTGTAATTTGCAAGGTGCTAACTTGCAGGAAGCAAACTTAAAGTTTGCCAAACTGTTAGGAGCAAACTTAGATAATACAAATTTACGAGGGGCTAACTTAGAGTATGCCGAATTATTGAAAGATTGGCGGAATGATGACTCTGAAAATGCTTCCTTGAACGATGCCATTTATGATAAAAAAACCGTATTTCCACAAGATTTTGAGCCTGAAGAGACTGGAGCTATAGAATTCACTGAAAACTATATTGTGTATGTCCCTTATAAAGAGGGACAAGAGTGGAAAGCTGAAATTGATAGCCAACTTCCTGATAATGTAAAGTACATGAAAGTCCGTGTTGAAGCTACATCACCTGAAACAGCTATTGAGATCGTAGGTGATGGTTGTGGTGATTGTGAAACTGAAGTTGATATTTGGGATAGCGATTACTATACAGTCGCACCTATGGATATTTGGAAATGTCAACTTGAAACAGAAGCTGAGGTTTCTGAAAAAACTCAATTATATAGTAAAAAATTTACAGTAGCTAAAAATTACCACGAAAAATATTTGTTTAGTAAATGTGGAGATTATTTTGTCTACGTCTCCTGCTCGGTAGTTAAAGAAAAAGAATACGATCGCGAGCGTTATTATGATAACGAAAAAATATATATGCGTGTTTTTGCTACCTCACCTAGAGAAGCTATTTGGCAGGTAAAGGCTGGTGAAGGTGAGGTTGAAGATGCTTGGTGGCAGGATGAAGAAGATAGCAAACTATACCGAGTATCAGAATATGGTATTAAAATTTTGAAAGTTCTTGATGAAGATGCTTATCAAGTTATAAAACAATACCATGAGGGACAAAGAGAGTTTACAGGGTTAGATTTAAGTGAGGCTAATCTGAGTGAAGCTAATTTAAGTGGAGCTAATTTAAGTGAAGCTAACTTATTTGAAGCTAACTTATTTAAAGCTAATTTGACAGGAGTAAACTTGAGTGGAGCAGATCTTTGTTATGCTAATTTGAGTGGAGCTAAGTTACTTGATACAAATTTGAATAATGCTAATCTTTGGCGTGCAAATTTAAATGAGGCAATCTGTAACCAAGGTACTCAATTTCCAAGCGTTTGTTTTGATGATGAAGAGGAGTCTCAAGTTTTTGACGTTGATTCATTTGGAGTTTACTTACTTTCTGTTAAAGCCTGTTTAAGAAAAGTAAATCTGGCAAATCTTAACTTACAGAAACTAGACTTGAGTCAGTCTGACTTGCGTGAGGCAAACTTGCATTCAATAAATTTAAGTGAAGCCAATTTAAGTGGTGCAGATCTGAGTGGGGCAAATTTGCAATCAACAAAACTTTCTAAAACCAATTTAACAGATGCCAAGCTATGTCAGGCTAGATTTGGATGGGGAGTAGACCTACAGGGAGCCAACCTTTTTGGTGCTTCTCTAAGAAATGCTGATTTAAATGGAATTAATCTACGTCAGACTAATCTAAGTCAAGCCGACCTGACTCAAGCTAAACTGAACAAAGCTGATTTGCAAGAAGCAAATTTAACTGAAGCTAACCTCAATCAAGCAGATTTGAGAGGGGCAAATCTCAGAGGAGCTAATTTAACAGGAACAAAATTGCAAATGGCTTTTTACGACCAAACAACTCAATTTTCAGAAGAGTTTAACATCTCTAGATCGGAGTTGCGCCTAATTAGCCCTAAAGCTTCACTGCAAAAACTAGACTTGTCGGGTATGAATTTGGCAAGTGTAGACTTGAGTGAGGCTAATCTAAGTAAAGCTAATTTAAGTAAAGCCAACCTAATTAAAGCTAATCTAAGCAAAGCTAACTTACGGGGAGCAAACTTACTAGAGGCAAATTTGAGTGAGGCAGTATTAAGTCAGGCGAATTTGAATGGTGCAAATCTAACTCAAGCAAACCTCAATCAGGTAAACCTGTCTAAAGCGAACCTATATGAAGCAAATTTGAGTGAAGTAAATCTAACAAAAGCAGACCTAAATCGGACAAATTTATACGGAGTAAATCTAGAGGGAGCCAACCTACAATATGCTGATTTAAGTAAAGCAGATTTACGGGGAGCCAATTTAACTGGAGTCAATTTCCGCGAGACAAAACTGAGTCAGGCAGAGTATAACAATCAAACTAAATTCCCCAGTGACTTTGACCCTGTTCAGGCAGGAATGCTTTTAACATCACTAATAAAATCTAAAAAAAGTAAGTTATCTTAGGTGAAAATATCAGCTAATATTGAAGAAATCAGGCAGCAGAAACCAGGCTTCTCTGTCCAACTACAACTGTATAACTCACTGGGGCTGGGGTAAGGGCGAAGTATTCGCATTGTTCAATTTTGGCAAATACAAACTTAGTAAATCTGCTATAATTAATCAATATTAAAAACAAATTAAGATTATGACACAAACTATAGAAGCAATTTATGAAAAAGGGGTTTTTCGCCCTTTAACTAAACCAGAAATAGCTGAGGGACAATCTGTAAAATTAATAGTTGAAACAGCATCAAAATTAAACCCAGATGAGATGTTAAAATTAGCTGCCCAAGTCTACGAAGGTTTATCTGAAGAAGAAATAAATGAAATCGAAAGAAATGTATGCGATCGCAATAATTTCTTTACTGAAAATACCCTCTAAAAGTTGTGGCACAATTTATTTTGGATACCGATATACTTTCGGCTATTATGCGCCAAAATCCAGTCGTAATACCGAAAGCTAGAGAATACTTGGCAGAACATAGTCAGTTTACCTTTTCAATTATTACTCGCTATGAAATTCTGCGGGGACTAAAGGCTAAAGACGCAACTAAACAGATAAGCCTATTCAATGAATTTTGTACCAAAAATATCGTTTTACCCCTAACAGATGAGATTGTAATAAAAGCAGCAGATATATACGGAGATTTGAAAAAACGTGGATTGCCAACTGGAGATGCAGATATTTTAATTGCAGCTTCTGCATTGGTGTTAGGTTTAGCAGTCGTAACAAACAACCAAGCTCACTTTCAGCGAATACCCGATCTTCAGGTAATTAATTGGCTAAATTAGCCTAGCACAAACTGACTCAACACCTCTAAATATTTAGTTGAGCAGCCGCACCGCCATTAATAAGATTTTTCACGAGTTTTTCACTTTTTAATTTTACAATAAAAAATAATTGATATGATAAAGTGCAAAGCGGGTGCTGGAAGAATCCGACAGACATAAATAAAAAAATATGTCGAAAGCGTTTTGAGGAGTTATGCCAAGTGAAAAATCTTAAAAAAACTATTTATAACATATTACAAAAAGATATAACCGAAGTATCGGCACAGATAGTTAGAAGCTTTAAAACTGGGATAGTTCCTTCCCTGATGGGTAAGCGTTCCGCCGCTACACCGCCAATGAAAGTTGCTCCTCTACCGGATAATGAGGAAGATAGATTAAAAGCGCTGGAGCGATATGACATTCTCGATACATCGGCAGAAGAAGCTTTTGATGACCTCACTCGCTTGGCAGCATACATTTGCGGGACTCCGATTGCTTTAGTTAGTTTGGTGGACGCCAATCGTCAGTGGTTTAAGTCAAAGGTTGGGTTAGAACCGACTGAAACCCATAGAGATATTGCTTTCTGCGCTCATACAATTCTCAATCCAGACGATCTGTTGGTTGTCCCCAATGCTTTAGAAGACGATCGCTTTGCTGGTAATCCCCTGGTAACTTCTGACCCCAGTATCCGCTTTTATGCCGGTACCCCTGTAGTGACGCCGGATGGGTTTCCGTTGGGGTCGCTTTGCGTGATCGATCGCATCCCCCGCCATCTTACCCCAGAACAATTGGAAGCGCTACGAGCATTGGGTCGTCAGGTGATCGGCCAAATGGAACTACGGCTAAATGTAGCTAGATTAGAACGCCAAATTGCCAGAAATAAAGAAGTAGAAGTCAAGCAAAGAGCTTCCGATCGCCAAGTGGTAGACCTACTAGAAAATATCACTGATGCTTTTTTTACTTTAGATCGTCAGTGGCGGTTCACTTGCGTCAATCGAGTGGCGGCTAATATTTTGGAATGTCAGCCAGAAAAGCTTTTGGGTCAAAATATATGGGAAGTTTTTCCAGATTTAATCGGTTCTGCATTTGAACATCATTATCGCCAAGCAGTAAGCCAACAAATTAGCCTCACTTTTGAACATTTTTCTCAGCCGTTAAGTCGTTGGTTTGAAGTGCGGGTTTTTCCTTCTTATGATGGCGCATCTGTTTTCTTTCATGATATTACCCAGCGTAGAACAATGGAAGAAGCATTGCGCTATCAACAAGAGCAATCCGAGCGGTTGTTATTGAATATTTTGCCGGAACTGATTGCCGAGCGCTTAAAGACTGATGAAAAAATTATTGCTGACAATTTTGATGAAGTAACTATTCTGTTTGCTGACTTGGTTAACTTCACTCAAATGGCTAGCCAAACTACTCCGAAAGAATTGGTTTGCTTGCTCAACGAAATCTTTTCTATTTTCGATCGCTTAACGGAAAAGCATGGATTGGAAAAAATTAAAACGATTGGAGATGCCTACATGGTAGTAGGCGGTTTACCCGTACCTCGCAAGGATCACGCAGATGCGATCGCACGAATGGCACTCGATATGCAGCAAGCTATTACCCAATTTAATGCTGCTCAAGGTACTAATTTTAGCCTGCGAATTGGTATCAATACTGGCCCGGTAGTGGCTGGCGTGATTGGTACTAAAAAGTTCAGCTACGACCTTTGGGGTGATGCCGTTAATACTGCCAGCCGCATGGAATCTCACGGTTTGGTTGGGACTATTCAAGTAACTGAAAATACCTATAATATGTTGCGCGATAAATTTTTATTTGAAGAGCGGGGCATTATTAATGTAAAAGGGAAGGGAGATATGAAAACTTATTTACTTGCAGGAAAAATAGGTTATCCCTTTTGTAAAATTTCTTCCAGAGAAAACCAGTTAGCTGTGAACCATTCCTCACAGTATAATTAACTAATATGGTATTGAGTGATAAATTGCTGATTATTAATATGGATTATGCCGATGTAGATTTAAAAGAAAGGTTACACGCTCATCTGAAAGAAATTGTCCGCGATCGCGATCCCTACCTCTCATCAGCAGGACATTTCTACGTGCAACAATACATCAGAGAACAGCTTCAACAATGGGGAACCTTAGAAACTTATGAATTTACCGTTAGAGGCAAAACCCATCAAAACCTAATTCTCAATTTACCCTCTACTAATCAGAGGAAATCTGCACCAATTTTGATCGGCGCACATTATGACGGCGTACCGGGATGTCCCGCCGCAGATGACAACGGTACTGGTGTGGCGGCTTTATTAGAATTGGCAAAAGAATTTGCTGCTGAACCTCTCAAATATCCAGTGCGATTAGTTGCTTTTGATATGGAAGAATATGGTTTATTAGGTAGTCAGGAATATGCTCGACAATTGAAAGCAGAAGGGCAAAAGTTACGCTTGATGATTTCTTTGGAAATGTTGGGTTATTGCGATAATAATCCTAATTCCCAACGTTACCCAGCCGGATTGGAAAAGTTCTATCCCGATCGGGGTAATTTTATTGCTTTAATTGGGAATTTAACTACAATTCCCGATCTAATTCGCTTGAGTCGAAATATTCGTAAAGACGGTACTCCCTGTGAGTGGTTACCCGTTCCAAATAAAGGTAATATGATTCAGCAAACTCGGTTGAGCGATCACGCACCTTTTTGGGATAATGGTTATAATGCAATGATGATTACAGATACCGCTTTTATGCGAAATCCCCATTATCATCAAAATAGCGATCGCATCGAAACTCTCAACTTAGATTTTCTCGCTGGTGTCTGTCACGGCGTAGAATTCGCCCTTCGTCAATTATAATTAGCCTAGAATTCAGGAGTCAGAAGTTAGAGTTAACAAATTTTTCTTTTCTCTCTTCCCTTTCCCTAATTATTTCTTCTATATACTGGCGAATTTGCATTAAGGAAGCGCCTCTAGCTAATGCTCTTTGCCAAGTCCTTAAACCATCGGGATCGACTGGACGACCTAATAGTTCTAAGTAAATTTGATTAATTCGATTTTCGGCTTCTGGAGAACGTGCAAGTTGACCCCTAATATCCCCCAAAGACCTTCCTCTTTCTAATTCCCGATACCACGTTCTTAATGCTAAGTAATCGGCATTTCGATCGAGAATTGCACGGTAAATATTATCGATCCGATCGTATGAATCGGGGTAAAAATCTCTTTGTTGCTTTTTCGGTTTCTGGTTGTTTCCTTGACTGTCTCCCAAACAGATAAGCAATCCTTCATTACTCGTCAAACAGTCTTGTGCTTGGCTGAAGTCTGCTAAATATAAGGGGAGGGAACTCACTGTAGTTACGATCGCAGTGGTTAGGAATAAAGCTGGCTTCATTTTCGCCACTTTTTTTAAGTAAAAATGCTTTGCTTGGTTTATTATATAGTTATAAATCTTCGTTGGCATGGAATTTTTTGTTTTCCTTGCCTGAAATACCGATCGCTCTTAACGGCATTTGGCAACTGCTTTTTGAAATGGCTTTCTCTTACTCCATTTTATATTGGTTCAAACCTGGGAAACTCCTTGTTCAGTTTGACTTTTGCCAAAAATATATCTTACGCTAATATTAAGAATGCTAAATAAATTAGCAGGAGGCTCTATGGTAAGTCCATGTGTAGAAAAAAATACATCCAAGGGGTGGCAAGAAGTTTTAGCCCCTCAAGGTTTGGGCTACCGAATCAAGCTGTTATCCCAGATGCTATCTCGTAAGTTTCAAGAACGACTCGATCCTTATGGTTTGACGCCTTTTCACTGGGTTGTGCTGTGCTGTTTGTGGCAAGAAGATGGTTTAGCAACCTCCAGCATTGGCGATCAATTGCAACAAGTGGGCGGTACTTTAACAGGTGTGCTAGACCGGATGGAACAACGAGGATTAGTGCGGCGGGAAAGAGACACTCGCGATCGCAGAATTTGGCGCATTTGGTTAACGGAAGCGGGAAAAGAACTCAAAAACGTATTGATCCCGATCGCGATCGAGATCCGGGACGAAGCGATCGAAGGTATTCCCATTGCCGATCGAGAAAGGTTTTCCGAGTTAATCGATATAGCGATCGCCAATCTTTCTTAATTTCCCTAACCCAGAAAATAAACTAACCCACGCATAAAGAAGGCTGACCTAATCAATTTTTGCCAAAATTTTACCCATCCTAAATACTAGATTACGTATTTAAATACAGCGCAAACTAAAAACTCCCAAAAATTAGGATGAGTAAAGGCGATCGATTAGAAAAATCGAGATTTGCCCGCTCGAAAATTATTGCTTGTCAATGACATATATCTAGCTGATTTCCTTGGCAACGTCAGCTTTAATTATGGTTGAATTCCTGTCCGATCGCGATAATTAGGAGCTAAACCATGTTGAAAAGAGTAATGGCTAAAAATCAAGAAATGTACGGAGTTTATTATCAGGTATGCGGCTGTTTAGCCGGACAAGATCGCGTATGCAGAGAGTATTTATGGGCTGGCCCTTATTCTGACATAAAATCTGCGATTACCAAAGTTGAAGAATTGAAATTCGCCCATCAGAATGATGATTCATTCATAGTTAAAAGATATACAAGAGAAAGCGAACATCATAATGGCAAGATGAATTGATGACAAAACAAAATAATAGGTTAGCGCAAATAATCAGGGCATTCGATTCAAAAAATTATCGCCTTTTTTTCATCGGTCAAGGCATTTCCCTGATTGGTAGCTGGATTACCAGAATTGCTACCATTTGGGTAGTTTATCAGTTAACTAAATCTCCTCTACTGTTAGGAACAGTTGAATTTGCCAGCCAAATTCCCAGCTTGCTCGTCACTCCTTTAGCCGGAATCATCGTCGATCGTTGCAATCGCCATCGCCTGTTAATCATCACCCAAGTTCTTTCGATGATTCAGTCTTTAGTGCTAGCAGTTTTAGCATTAACAGGCGTAATTAATATCGAGCAGATCCTATTGTTAAGCGTTTTCCAAGGATTAGTGAATGCTTTTGATATACCGGGACGGCAAACTTTCGTTATCGAAATGGTAGAAAAAAAGGAAAACTTGGGAAATGCGATCGCCCTCAATTCTTCCCTCTTTAATAGTGCCAGATTAATCGGCCCAGCCATTGCAGGTTTGTTAATCGCTGCGGTTGGTGCTGGCGCGTGTTTTTTAATTGATGGGCTTAGCTACATTGCCGTAATTATATCATTATTAATGATGAAAATAAAGCCGAGAGAAGAAATAGCTACTAAAACCGCTAATCACTGGCAAAGATTACAAGAAGGATTCGTTTATGGACTTGGGTTTCCTCCCATTCGAGCCATCTTAATGTTATTAGCATTAGTCAGCTTAACGGGAATGACTTATGTCATCCTCGTCCCGATTTTTGCCACGCAAATTTTGCAAGGCAGTTCCGATACTCTCGGTTTTTTGATGTCAGCTTCCGGGATTGGTGCATTAACCAGCGGGATTTATCTTAGTTCCAGACAAACCATATTGGGGTTAGGTAAAATAATTGCTTTATCTCCTGCCGTTTTAGGGATTGCCCTCATGGGTTTTGCCTTGTCTCGTAGCCTGTGGCTTTCCTTATTGATGATGTATGCGATCGGATTTGCATCTATCCTGCAAATTGCCTCCAGCAACACCCTTTTGCAAACCATCGTAGATGATGATAAACGGGGAAGAATCATGAGTCTCTACACGATGGCATTTATGGGAACCTTACCCTTTGGCAACTTATTTGCTGGTGTATTGGCAGAAAAAATCGGTGCGCCTTATACATTAGTGATTGGCGGAGCATTTTGTATTTTAGGCTCATTCATTTTTTATCAAAAGTTACCCAGCTTAAGAAAGTTTGTCATACCAATTTATACAAGAATTGGTATCTTACCTTAGGATGATTCGCTCGAAAGTCCATTTTGCATAATTTGATCGATAATAAAGGAGAATTCAATATTCATTCTGATTCTTGAATTTTGGTTTGATTGGCTCTCAGAAATCAAAGCTTTTTAGGAGCAAAAATGACACGAGATTTATTTGAATTATCAGGGCCAGAAGGAAATACCATTATCGGAAATTTAGGCGAACTAGGACAAGATCCGTTAAGCTTTCTGACTAAATGGGCTAGTGAATATGGCGATATCGTACCGTTACGCCTGGGGCTGACTCCCACTTGTTTGTTGAACCACCCAGAGTATATCGAACAAGTGCTAAAAGACCGGAATTTATTTATTAAATCGAAAGGTTTGCGGGCGCTAGGCAGCTTAATAGGTGAAGGACTTCTCAGCAGTGAAGGAGAATCTTGGTTTCGTCAGCGACGCCTCATTCAACCAGTATTTCACCAAAAGCGAATCGATGGGTACGGGCAAATCATGGTTGACTACACCGAACAAATGCTCGCTACCTGGCAGGATGGAGAAACGCGCGATATTCACGAAGATATGATGCGTCTCACTTTAAATATAGTGATGAAATGCTTGTTTAATCAAGATATTACAGAAGGAGACGCCGACAAAGTAGCCCATGCCCTTGATGTCGCGATGAACTGGTTTGAAAGTAAGCGCAAACAAGGATTTTTCGTGCTGGAATGGTTTCCCAGACCGGAAAATATTCGCTACAGAAATGCCATCCAAGACATGGATAAAACCATTTACGAAATTATCAATCAACGGCGCGATAGCGGAGAAAATCCCGGTGATTTGTTATCGATGTTAATGCAAGCCAAGGATGAAGAAGATGGCAGTCAAATGAACGATAAACAATTGCGGGATGAAGTGGTAACCTTGATGTTGGCAGGACATGAAACTACCGCTAATGCTTTATCTTGGACGTGGATGCTTTTATCTCAACATCCAGAAGTACAAAATAAATTGATTGCCGAAATCAAATCTGTTTTAAACGATCGTTCTCCCACTATTAAAGATATCTCAAAGTTGCCCTATGCCAACATGGTAATCAAAGAAGTGATGCGGCTTTACCCACCAGTATCAATTTTTGCTCGTCAAGCCGCTCAAGATTGTCAAATTGGGCCTTATCAAGTACCTTCGGGATGCTATATCATGATTAGCCAGTGGGTAATGCACCGCAGTCCTCGCTACTTTGATCAACCAGAAAAATTTAAACCAGAACGGTGGAATGAAGATTTAGAAAAACAGCTTCCCAGAGGCGTTTATTTTCCCTTCGGAGATGGGCCACGCATTTGCATCGGCAAAGGTTTTGCGATGATGGAAGCGGTTTTATTACTAGCAACAATTATCCAAAAGTTTGAATTGAGTATTTTACCGGAACATCCCATAGTACCCCAAGCTTCTATTACGCTTCGTCCCGAACATGGCATTAAAGTTATTTTGAAAAAACGTGAAACTGTGCTGGCGAGTTAATGGGATAAAATGTGGGCGGGATGGTGCGTTAGGCACGACAATTTTTATGAATGATAATCATTGTCATATAAAACGATCGTCTGCCAAGAACAAAAACCCGGTTTCTTCAAGAAACCGGGTTTCTAGCCTGTACTTCACGCCATTTTTTTATGCCAAAAATGGCTGAATGGCTTCTATTACAGCCGCCGCATATTCTTCATGCAATCCCAAAGAACCGGTCAGCGTTACTGACTGCACTCCCGGTACTTGCGCTAAAGCTTCCATTTCCGCCTTTGAGTAACGCGGTGCTTGTTCGCCAATAATTACCATTAAGGGAGCGGGTAAAGATTGAAACATGGCCAGAAAATCTTCTCTGGTGCGAACGGGATCGAGAGTTCCTGTAACAAAAGCTGCCGGCGCAAATCTAGCTCCTGGTTGTTGAGTAATCTGATATTTTGCTTGGATAAAATCATCACTCAAATTTGCGGGATCTGCGTAGACGTGCTGGCGATACATGAACTTGAGGAAAGATGGGACGGTGTTCATTTTGTAAAGCGCTTGTCCCAGCAAAGGCGATCGCACAGTTTCTCTCACCGTATCTGCGATCGCTTTTTTTGCCCCCATCGTCGGTAATGGCCCACGCCAAGTGGGAGCTACCAAAACAATCTTAGAAAAAACATCAGGTTGGGAAACAGCAAGCTGCATTGCATAACCCGCCGCGTGACCAGCCGCTACAGCAATTATTGACGTATTAAAAACTGATTTAACAAAATCTGACAAAAATTGATGATATAATTCCGGTCGGTAATCCAGAGGTAAGCGATCGGATTCGCCAAAACCAGGCCAATCTAAAGCTACCACATGAAATTGAGATGCCAGTCCTTCAGCCAATCCCCTCATTTCACCGCGAGTAGAAACGGTACTGAAAGCAGGTAAAAGTAAAACAGGCGTACCCTCGCCTAAAGTTTCATAAACTATATTTAATGACTGATTTTCCCATTTCCAACTATATTTCTCAACTTTCCCGCCAATGCGACTGGGGATGGGGGTAGAATTTGCGATCGGAGAATTCATCGTAGTTGTCATAATCTCTCACCTCACAAAAAATCTAAATATAATACCGATATCTTGCACCAGTTGCTTTCACCCGACGGGGAATCAATTCCCCGTCTCATAGCAAAAGTCCACTTAAGTGGACTAAATAAGAGTTTCAGTCCACTTAAGTGGACTTTCGCTCTTAGCCTGGGGTTTGAACCCCAGGCTGACTTTCAACACAAGTACAAGATCTAGATATACATCTGTGTTCATCTGTGTTCATCTGTGGACATCTGTGGTTAAAAACCCCTCACGCAACACCTTTCGGATCTAAACTTAATCAACACATTTATTCAGAGATTCCCTCAAAAAATCCTCTGGCAGATTCCGTCCTATTAATACTAACTGATTGCTGGGAGACTTCACCCACTCATCAGCCTGCATATCAAAGCGCTTACCACTCAGTTGAAAAATGTAGCGCGACACGCTTTCCTTAAACCACAGAATGCCTTTAGCGCGAAACAAATTTTCTGGTAATTCATCCAAAAAATACTTTTGAAATTTCTCTAATTTAAAAGGGCGATCGCTTTGAAATGACATTGACATAAAACCATCATTTTCTAAATGATGAGAATGATGATGATCGTGATGATGATGATGATGGTGAGTTGATTCTTGATTTGTGGGATAAGATTCTAACTTAGCAAGTTCCACATCTAAAATTAGGGGCAAAGGAACTTGACCGTATTGAGAACGCAGTATCCTAGCCCCAGTTTTGACAGTGCGGATATATTTTTCTAAATAGGTAACTTGTTCTTCTGGCACTAAATCTGTTTTATTCATCAGAACAATATCACCATAAGTAATCTGGTTAAAAGCTGCTTCGCTGTCAAAATGATCCGGCGTAAATGTCTCCGAATCCACTACAGTAATAATCGAATCAAGGCGAGTTAAATCCCGTAAATCTGTCCCCACAAAAGTTAAAATAATCGGTAACGGGTCAGCTACTCCTGTGGTTTCAATCACCATGTAATCTATTTTATCTTCCCGTTCCAAAACTCGATAAACTGCTTCAACTAATCCATCATTAATAGTGCAGCAAATGCAGCCGTTGCTTAGTTCTACCATATCCTCATCCAAGGAAACTAACAACTGACTGTCAATGTTGATATCTCCAAACTCGTTGACCAAAACAGCTACTTTCAAATTCTCTTTATTTTTGAGAATTTGATTGAGCAAAGTAGTTTTGCCACTTCCCAAAAAACCCGTGATAATGGTAACGGGAATTCCCCGCTTTGGGATATCGGGAATCAAGTTTTTGGTTTGTACTGCGAAGTTAGTCATGGTGTTTGTTAAAGAAGGAGTCAGAATTCAGAATTCAAAAGTCAGAATTTAGAAGTCAGCAGTTAGGATTTAGGAATCATCACTTTATGCTGAATTCTGACTACTGACTCCTGAATTCTCTTTTAATAATGCTTTTTTCTTGATAGTTTGAAAGATGTTGTAAAATCCATTAATGCGAGAAGGAGTTAAGTTAACATTCAAACCAGTGTCTTCCATAAAGTCTGGTGAAATTGATAAAAGTTCCGCTGGAGTTAGTCCGCTTAATCCTTCTACTAAAATCGCTACCAATCCTTTAACTAATTGCGAATCAGAATCTCCCTGAAAGTAGATTTTTTCTTCTTCCAGTTTGGCAGTAATATAAACCTGAGAAACGCAACCCGGTACTTGGTTTTCTGGTGTTTTCTCGGTAGCAGGAAATTCTGGCAGGCGTTTGGCATACCAAAGTAGTTGTTCGTAACGCTGTTTTGGTTCGGAAAGGCGACGAAACCTTTGCAGGATGCGTTCTAGAGAGGATGGGAGGGGGGATGCGATCGCAGACATAACACAAAAATGATAACCATTATCATTATAATCCACTTTCTGCCATTGTCAGAAAATTTATTTCAATTGAAACGGTGTATATTTACCACCCAAACCTTCTACAATCGTGCGAGTGTTAGCTTTCAGCATTTCTTGATAAGTCTCCGCTTCTGTCCCTGCTTCTCCTAAGCTATCGGCATATAATTCTCGCGGTGAAACTTTCACATTTGCTTCTTTCGCTACATTAGCAATCAGCCTGGGATTAGTAGTAGTTTCCGCAAAAATAGTGGGAACATTGGCTTTTTTGATATCTTTTACCAATTCCCCTACTCGTGCAGCGGTGGGTGCTTCTTCGCTACTAAATCCTTGCAAAGCACCTTCATAAGTAAGACCGTAAGCTTTCACATAATAACCCAAGGCATCGTGAGTAGTTACTAACTTACGTCGTGCGGGTGGAATTGTGGCAATTTGCGATTTAATCCAAGTATCTATTTGAGTTAATTCATTAATAATTTGTTGGCTATTTTTCTCATATAATGAAGCGTGGTTTGGTGCTAACTTTTCTAAAGCATCAGAAATCGTATTTACCATGCCAATTCCATTTTTAGCATCATGCCATACATGGGGGTCTGGCGCAGTTTCATCTGATTTGTGTTGATGTCCTGCCTCCCCATGTTCGTGCGCTTCCCCCATAATTGGGTTGGGAACTGCTGCTTCGTGTACGGCAATTTTCGGCGCAGAATTGCTGGTGGCTTTGACTAATCGAATTAAGCTGGTGTCAAAATCATAACCAGCATATAAAATTAATCGGGCGCGATCGATCGCTTTGCGGTCTTCTGGTTTAGGTTGATAAATATGGGGATCTTCCCCTGCACCTAGCAAACATTTGAGGTCGATTGTCTCCCCAGCTACTTGTTTTGTTAAGTCACAAATAACACTGGTAGTCGCGACAACTTGCGGGCGATCGGATATCGTGGGTGCGATCGAATTAGTAACCGTTGTTGAAGATGGCCCAGGATTGCAACCAATTAATCCAATTAACATAGCAAAACTCGCCATCGGTTTGAAATTCCAGTTTGGCAACACGATCGACTCTCCTTTTATGTGATAATGATTATCATTCTAATAAAGACCTATCATGTTAGAGGTTCTAAATCTCGCTGTCAACTACCGAGGCATTTCTGCGGTTGAGGATGTCAGCTTCCGATTGGAGGCGGGACAAATTGTAGGGGTAATCGGGCCAAACGGTGCTGGCAAAAGCACGATGGTGAAGGCAATTTTAGGGCTAATTCCCACCAGTCAAGGAGTTGTAAAATATCGCCAGCGTTCCCTGAAGTCTCAACTAGCGCAGGTAGCTTACGTACCGCAGCGATCGCAAATTGACTGGGACTACCCCATCACCGTGCAGAATGTGGTGATGATGGCGCGTACCCGCTATACCGGATGGTTTCGTTCGCCCTCCCGCCAATCAAAAGAAATCGTCAAAATGGCATTAGAAAGAGTGGGAATGTGGGAATTGAGAGGGAGACAAATCGGTGAATTATCTGGCGGACAACAGCAGCGAGTATTTTTAGCACAAGCATTGGCGCAAGAAGCAGAATTATTCTTTTTTGATGAACCATTTGTGGGAGTAGATAAAAAGACAGAAGCGATTATTTTTGAAGTATTTGACGAACTCAAAGATGAAGGAAAAATCGTACTAGTAGTCGGTCACGAATTGGGAGAAGCTTCTCGCAAATATGACAGATTTTTGTTAATTAACAAATCTCTGATTGCGGATGGTTCAAAATCGGAAGTGATTACCGCAGAGAACATCCAACGAGCTTACGGAGACAGCGTAATTTTATTGCAAAGATAAACAAAATCATGTTGAATTGGCTAATTGAACCGCTTTCATTTGAGTTTATGCGCCATGCCGTCGCTACCGCAATTTTGATGGGTATTCTTTGTGCAGTTGTCGGTAGTTATTTAATCGTACAACGCATGGGATTATTGGGAGATGTGATTGCCCATGCAGTTTTGCCCGGATTAGCGATCGCATATTATTTAGGTATTGATATTTTCCTTGGTTCGTTTATTTCAGGAACCTTGAGTACTCTGGTTATTGCCTGGATTCAATCCCAATCTCGCGTGAAAATCGATGCGGCAATGGCATTAGTTTTTTCTGGTTCTTTAGCATTGGGCATCATGCTGATTACGCTGCTAAAAAGCAAACTGGATTTACACAGTTTTCTGTTTGGCGATATTTTAGGTGTCACCAGTGCGGATTTAGTGAGAACTTTCGTCATTACTTTATTTGTCCTGATTTTCGTCAAACTTTTCTATAAAGAATTGCTGTTTTATACATTTAATCCTTTGGGCGCACAAGCGATCGGATTACCCGTAAATTTGATTAATATTGGGTTAGTTTCCGCCATTACTCTCACGATTATTGCTAGTATGCAAGCAGTAGGAGTAGTGTTAGTTGTTTCCCTGCTCATCGGGCCAGCTATTACTGCTTATCTATTAGTGAAGGAATTACATCAAATGATGGGATTGGGAGCAGTAATTGGAGTTTTTAGTAGCGTAGCTGGAATGTATATTAGTTATTATCTAAATGTGCCATCGGGAGCGGCAATTGTCTTAGTTGTTTCGGCAGTGTTTATCCTCGCTCTCCTGTTTAGTCCTACCCAAGGAATTTTCACCCGACCGGAAATGGCTTCTCAAAGGTCTAGAATAATGCGACAATTGAAATATCTAAGACGGCAATAGTTAGATGCCGCAGGGGTGCAGAAGGGAAAAAGAATGATACATAATCTTCTAGCAGGAAGGCAGTAAAGAAGTCGGGTATCTAAACCTATCCAAATTTGCTATAAACTAATTAATTATGAATAAATCATCTCAACATATAATCGGTTTAACAGGTGGAATTGCTACTGGCAAAACCACTGTTTCAAATTATCTGGCAAATACTTACAATATACCGATTTTTGATGCCGATATTTATGCTCGCGAGGCAGTTGAACCGGGTTCGCCTATTCTCGATAAAATTGTAGAAAGATATGGTAAAAATATTCTCATATCTGATGGAAAGTTAGACCGCAAGCAATTGGGTAATATTATTTTTAATCAACCAAATGAGCGTCATTGGCTAGAACAACAAATTCATCCTTACGTGCGCGATCGCTTTCAAAAAGCCATTAACGAATTACCTTTAAATGCAACAGCAGTATTAGCTATTCCTTTATTATTTGAAGCAAAAATTACTTGCTTAGTTACGGAAATTTGGGTTGTTTTTGCTGAAAAACAACAACAACTAGATAGATTGATAAATCGGGATGGGTTAACTTTAGAACAAGCTGAAGCGAGAATTAATAGTCAGATGTCACTTGAGGAAAAATGTCAGATGGCTGATGTGGTTTTGGATAATTCTTCTACTTTGGAGAATCTTCTTAAACAGGTGGATAATATTATGTATGCTGGTAAACATAGTTTGTAGTAAGAGCTTTAGTCCTTAGCTGATAGCGGTGGGAGGACTGAAGTCCTCACTACAAACAAGTATATTTATAGCTAAGGTGGAAGGTGGTGATTTTTTTTTACCACAGATGACCACAGATGAACACAGATGAACACAGATGGGTTATCTGTTTTTGGCATGGATTGATGGTTTTAGATTGACTGATTTTCTATCTACTGGTGATTTTTTACCGCAGATGTCCGCAGATGAACGCAGATGAACGCAGATGAACGCAGATGAACGCAGATGGGTTATCTGTTTTTGGCATGATTTGATGATTTTAGATTTTAGATTGGGAAGTTAATTCAATCTAAAATCTAAAATCTAATACCAATTAACTTTAACCGTGTCACAAATCTTTCCCCCTGCCCCCTGCCCCCTGCCAAAATATAAAAGTGACAGCGCTTAAGTGAAATGGTATAAAATTAGGCGGCTTCTCCACCAACTACGATATTACGAATTCGTAAGGAAGGGCCACCGCAACCTACTGGTAAACCGCTTTGTCCACCTTTTCCGCAACCGCCTGATTCATCCCAATAGAAATCATCGCCGATCGCTTCGATGTCGGCTAAAGTGGTAAATACGTTACCGGAAAGGGTGACATCGCGCACTGGTTCGGCAATTTCTCCGTTGCGAATCATCCAAGCTTCACCGGCGCTAAAGGTGAACATTTCTCCATTCGTCATGCCACCTAACCAGTTACGAGCATAAACTCCTTCTTTGATATCGGTAAATAAATCTTTGACGGGGGTGTTACCTCGATCGATCCAAGTATTTGTCATCCTTACTATGGGAGGATAATGATAATTGAGGCAACGGGCATTTCCGGTGGCTTGTTCGCCTAGTTTGCCAGCAGTTTCACGAGAATGCAATCTGCCGACTAAAACTCCATCTTTGATTAATTGGGTGGTAGTCGCGGGTGTCCCTTCATCATCATAAAAGTAACTGCCGCGATGTCCGGCTGGGGCAGCACCATCATAAATTTGCAGTTCTTTTGGCCCAAATCTCCGCCCGATCGTCATTACTTCTAGCAAATCTGGGTTTTCATACGCCATATCTGCTTCGGAAAGATGTCCGAAAGCTTCGTGAACGAATAACCCGGACAAGATAGGATCGATCACTACGGTGTAGGTATTGCCTTTGACTGGCGGTAATGCTAAAGCTTCGACGGCGCGTTGTGCAGCACTGCGAACTTGGGTATCTAAATCGGTTAAATCTTCGTAAGCTTTGCGAGATCCGGTGGTTTCTCTGCCAGTTTGCACGGTTTCGCCGTTACGTGCTGTCGCAGCAAACCGCATTTCCATATCCACCCAGGATTGCTCTAGCATAGTGCCTTCGGAGGTGGAAAGGATGACTCGCTGGGCACTGTCGCTGTAACGCACGGAAGTGGTGGTGATGCGTCTGTCTACGCTGCGAAGTATATCAGTATAGCGATCGCACAATGCCTTCTTTTGCGCTAAGGAAATTTGCCGAGGATCTGTACCAGTTAACGGCAAACTACAATTATCTACCACAGGATCGATCGCAGCCAGAAGCGTTTCCTCTTCTCCCACGATCCTAGCCGCTGCGATCGCTTCTTCCACTCTTTCTTTTAATGTGGAAAGTTGATTAAAGCTGGCAAAACCCCAACCACCTTTATAACAAGCTCTTACTTGTCCGCCCACCGAAATGCCTTGAGAAAGCGTTTCAATTTTATCAGCGCGGATTAAAATATCAGTTCCTTCTGCTTCTTCCAGGCGAATTGCTAAATAATCAACTTGAGAACGATAACGCGCCATCAAATCCGATAGCAGATTTTTGGCATCCGGGAGTGAGCTAGGCATAATCAATAATGATATCGATGACTGACTTTATTGTAGGGAAAGGATGAAGGATAAAGGATGAAGTCTGAAGTCTGAAGGATAAAGTAAAAAATTTCCCCCCATCCCCCCATCTCCCCTCACCGCGTCATGTCATAAATCCTAAATTCCTGAATATCCCAACGGCTGAGGATGGCTTCGGCTTGGCGAATATCAGCCTCCGATCCTTCCACCATAATTAGATAATCGCCTTGATATATGCGATCGCGATATAGTGTTGCTTGTTCTTCCGGAATGCCATAACCAATCAAAGCACCAATTAAGCCACCTGCGGTAGCACCCATAATTCCACCAGTCAGAGTAGTCGCCAAAGCGGTTGCTGCTGCGCCAACTAGCACCAATGGGCCTACTACTGGCAGTGCGGCGGCAGTTGCTAGTCCCACAGCTAACCCAGCCGTACCTCCTACGGTAGCACCTGCGATCGCGCCGATGGTAGTTCCATCCTGTGCTTTATTACCTTTAACTTCTCGCAGTTCAACCTTTTGCTGTTCGGGATCTCTCGCCACTGCGGAAATCTTATTCATCGGAAAACCAGCTGCTTCTAACTCATTAAAAGCCGCGTCAACATTTCGACGGTGGAGAATTACGCCAAAAGCACGCTGATAACGACTGAGCGCCATAACAGTTTCCTTTATACTGAGAATGATAAACTGAGCAATAAAACGTTATTTTTAGTTTCGCAGTCCTGCCAAATCGCTTACATCAATCCCTGGATGTTTCTTACCTATACCAAAAGAAACAATCTTGTAGGAATGGGTAGATGGGAAGAAGTCAAAAGTCAAAAGCAAAAAGTAAAAATCAAGTTCTTTTAACTTTTGACTTGGTTCTTTTAACTTCATCCTTCAAACTTCATCCTTCATCCTTTAGACTTCATCCTTATGCGTTACTACTTTTTAATCCTTAGTTTATTTTCCTGGTTAGGGTTGCTTTTACCACCAACTGTAGTCAAAGCAGTAGAAAATCCCTCCAACTTTTTTCCATCCCAGGAATTACCAGATTTTTGGCCACCAGCCCAAGAACTCGTACAAGACCAAATTAATTTAATTGCTGCGATCGAACAAGCGTTAGTAAGCGCCGATCCCAACCGAGTCAGACTCGTCAGGGGACAAATATTACTTCACACTTTTGCTGTCGATCGCTTACTCAAACGCTATTATCAAATTCCCAGCGTTCTTTGTGGAGTAATTCCCGGCGAATTCGATAGCGTTCCCCCTGTCGGATCGTTGGATGAAAATCAAGTCAAAGCTTACTGCAATCTCTTCGCTTCTACTCAAAAATTAGACTCGCTTCGACCAATTTTAGATCGGCGTTTAGCAATGTTAGGTGGAATAGCGGAAGTAGTCGAACCGCTACCGTTAGTAACTGGAGAAATCAGACGCGATCGCATTTTGGGTATTCCCAGAATCGAACGGGGTGACTTATCCGTACCAGCCACACCCAGATTATCACCGTTACCGGATTTACCACCAGCACCACCACCCATAATTGGCAGAACAGCCAAACAACCTATAGCTAATTATCAGCCGCCTTTTCCACCTGCGATCGCAACGCCCGTTCAAGCAACTACCCCCCTCTTAGCTGCCAAAGCATTTCTCAACCAAGCACGCCGATTTTTCCCAAACGGAACTGAATTTACCGAACCGGATCGGTTAGCTAATATTAATCAATTTAATAATTACAGTATTTATCCAATTAATGCACAACCATATCGTCAGTTTCTCTCTTTACCAAACACTGGTATCGCTCAAATTTTGCCCTCTGAATTCTACCGCCCGGAACAAAATATACTGAGAAATCGTTTAATCCAAAATTTTGCACAAAGCATCGATTTTCCACCTTTATTCAATCCCGTTAATGAGTTCGTTCCTCGATTAGAATTACAAATTAACAACGATAACTTTCAATTAGCTAACCGAGAATTAAATTATGGGTTTTTAGTGGATTTAGGAAATTTTCCTATTCAAGATATCGATCGTACTTTAGATAATTTTGTCACGCCCACCCAAAGTTTTTTTCTTGAATATCTTCCCCCAACCCAATTAGAAGCTTTACAAGTCGATCGCAGAAAATTTATCACTGGTAAACAGCAAAATTTTGGTTTACCCCAACCTATTCTTACCGAAGCACCAGTAGTTTTAAATCATACTTATCTACTCCGCACTATTCAATTTAAATTACCAGATTTTATTCTAACTGGCGAACCACTTACCAATAACCAACAACGCAATCTCAATCTATTCCTCGAAACTCCTAGCATTGATTTGTTGATCGCTTTTCAACCAGTTTACCGTCGTTTAGATGGCAGTTATATCGTTTTGTGGCGAATTATTAAACAGTTTCCCGATCCGCAAATTAAAGATTTAGAAAAATACGTGCGCTAAATGGTAGTTTTTTCTTTTCATTACTGACGCTCGCGATCCCTCTTCCGTAAAAGCCTGTAGAAAGCGGGTTTTTTGAACGTAAGGCATAAAATACAGGATTATTATATGGTGAAAAAAATATTTGATACCCATTCTGTAAGCTCGATACTATGCAAGTTATTACATAATTATGAATTGTCACCAAAAAACCTAGCTAGTGACATACAGTATCGATCGTAGAGCAAATAATAAGAGAACAAACACTTGCACTACTTCATCATTTGAATAACCTTATCTCAGTATAAAAGAATATTTTTATGTTAAAAATAATACTTACTATCTTACAACCATATATTGTAACAATAGGATCGTTTGCGATCGCATTTTTGTTAAACCTGCTAGTCCAGCCATTCTTAGTACCAAATCTTTTCTCACTGTTTTATTTAGCAGTCATTGTCAGCGCTATTTATGGCAGTGCAAGAACGACATTGCTGGCTAACATATTAGCTGCTATTGGTTATAGCCACTTTTTATTATCATCACCTGACAAGGAAAATTTCCCTTCTTTAGTCATCCAGTTGCTTTTATTTATATCAGTGAATTTGTTATTGGGCGGGGTTATCGGCATCTTAATCAATACGAAAACAGGCTATAAATTTACCAATATATTAACCGATATTATTGCTTTTTACTTAAAGGCTTTCGCTTTGCAAAATGAAAGCTTGGAGTTAAGTAAAAAAGACATTAACGAGAATAAACCAATAAAAATTAAACTGATAAAATCTGAAGAAAGCCTTCGTCAATTATCAGAAAATATCCAGAATAATGTTTTCTGGATTAGAGATCTCAATTCTCATTTAATTTACGTTAGTTCTGCTTATCAACAAATTTGGGGACGTTCCTGTGAAAGTTTATATGATAACTCTTTAGAATGGTTAGAAGCAATTCATCCTCTAGATAAAGAACGGGTAACAAAAGCTTTTTCAGAACAGGTATTTGAAGAAGGATTTGAAGAAGAATATCGGATACTGCATCAGGATGGATCGGTAAGGTGGATTCGCGATCGCGGTTTTCCGCTCCGAGATAATGCTGGTAAAATTTACCGCATAGCTGGTCTTGCTGAAGACATCACCGAACGTAAATTTGCACGAGAAGCTTTAGAAAGTGCATTGCAGCGACTAACTTTTCACGTAGAAAATACTCCACTTGCAGTAATAGAATGGGATCGAGATTTGCGAGTTACTTGGTGGTCGAAAAAAGCTCAAAAAATATTTGGATGGTCTGCTGAAGAAGTCGTGGGTAAACATATATATGATTGGCAATTTGTGTTTAAGGAAGACCAAGCAGCAATTGAAGATGTAGTTAACCAAATACTCAGCGGTACAGAAAAGCAAATTATCCACCGCAATCGTAACTATACCAAGCATGGTTCGGTTATTTATTGCGATTGGTATAACTCCGCTTTATTTGATGAATTTGGCAACTTGGTATCCGTGCTTTCCTTAGTTGAAGATGTAACGGAAAGGCAACAAGCAATCGAAGCACTTAAACAAAGTGAAGAGCGTTTTCGGATCGTTCAAGAACTATCTTTAGATGCTTTCACTATTTTGCGAAGCGTGCGAAACGCCGAGGGAAAAATTATTGATTTTGAGTGGGAATACGTTAATCCCAAAGCGGCAGAAATTTTAGGTAAATCGATTGAAGAATTAGTCGGTCATTATCTTCTCCAAGTATTACCGGGAAATAAAACTAACAGCGAATTATTCGATCGATACGTGCAGGTGGTAGAAACGGGAATACCTCATGATATTGAGATTCCATATAATTCGGAAGGCATTAACGGTTGGTTCCGCAATATGACGGTAAAATTAAATGATGGGGTAGCGATTTCTTTTGGTGATATTACGAAACGCAAACAAGAAGAAGAAGAAAGAATCAATTTATTAGAAAGAGAAAGAACAGCTAGAGAAGAAGCAGAAGCCGCTAACCGAATAAAAGATGAGTTTTTAGCAGTGCTATCCCACGAATTGCGATCGCCTCTCAATCCGATCGTCGGTTGGTCGGAATTATTACTTACTAATGAATTCGATCGAGCGACTACTCAACGCGCATTAGAAACCATCGAACGCAATGCTCGATTACAAACTCAATTGATTGAAGATTTATTAGATGTTTCCCGGATTTTACAAGGAAAGCTCAGTTTAAACATTTGTCCAGTTGACTTAAAATTTATCATTGAAGCAGCGATCGATACAGTATATTTAGCGTCGGAAGCGAAATTAATTGACTTGCAATTTTTCATGGAAAATGAAAAAATTGAGATTGGTAACTTAGAATTAATGCTGGGGAATGAATTAGAGCGATTATCTATTAAAAATGAAAAATTTTGGGTTTTAGGAGACCCAAATCGATTGCAGCAAATCATTTGGAATCTCCTTTCTAATGCGATAAAATTTACATCACCAGGAGGCAAAGTTGAAATTCAATTGTCATTGCTATCGGAAAGCGAGCAGTCGAGCGAAGAAAATGAAGTAAAGGCTTCGACCGATCGCCAATTGTTAATCCTCCAATATGCTAAAATTCAAGTTAAAGATACGGGAAAAGGTATCTGTCCGGATTTTTTACCTTATGTATTTGATTACTTTCGTCAAGAAAATAGCACTACCACTAGAAAATTTGGCGGTTTAGGTTTAGGGTTAGCAATTGTGCGCCATTTGGCGGAACTGCACGGAGGTAAAATTTTAGCAGATAGTGCAGGCGAGGGAAAAGGAGCAACTTTTACGCTTTTGCTACCGTTGATGCCAGTACGATCGCAAGTTAGAGAAAATCTAACCAAATGGGATCGCACAGTCGATCTGAATGGCATCAGCATTTTAGTGGTAGATGACGATATAGATACCCTAGACTTTCTCACTTTTATGCTAGAACGTTATGGTGCGCGAGTAACTGCCGTCGATTCCGCTTTGGAGGCGCTAAAATTATTACCCCAACTTAACCCAGATTTACTGTTAAGCGATATTGGAATGCCCAATATGAACGGCTACACTTTAATGCGACAAGTGAGAAACTTATCACCAGAACGAGGAGGAAAAATTCCCGCCATTGCACTTACCGCCTATGCAGGAGAAGCTGATTACAAACAAGCAGTTTCGGTAGGCTTTCAACTTCACTTATCCAAACCAGTAGAACCAGCCGAACTAGCAAAAGCAGTCGCCAGTCTATTGGGGATTTGCCAATAAAATCAATTGCCGCTGATTGCGCTAGGGTAGGAATGGAGATGATGTTTTCTGGCTAAACTGTGTTTCCTTCTAAACGACCTACTATATTTTTAACTCTGACTGTCGCGGTACTAACTGCCTTGAGTGGATGCGTCAATTCTCAAGCCGCTAAGAATTTAGAACAATCTTTGGCAGCAGATCCTCAGTTACAAGATAACCCGATCGCATTCGGAGAGTCAGCCACCCCGACTAATAACCAAAATAATCCCAATCCAACCACCGCTAACTTACCATCGGACTTCCCATCGGAAATTCCCACCTATCCGGAAGCGCAATTACAGGAAGTCAGCCAAACCAGTCCACAATCTGAGAATACCTCAGCTACAGCTACCTTGACTCGCTGGAATAGCTCAGATCCGGTGAATTTCGTGCAAAGCTACTACCAACAGCAATTAAAAGCTGGCGGTTGGGAAATATTAAGTCAACCGACAGATCAAACCGGTGGTACTTTTGAGGCGCGGCGGAATAACTTAAAGGTAACAGTTGCGATCGCGCCCATTTCCACCAATACTACAAATACTAGCAACCCCAGCCCCACTCCCTCAGCCACTCAACCCGCCACCGAATTTACCATTGAGTACCTGCGGGATAGCACTAACGCAGCAGCACAACCCATCCAAGAAACTACCGCTTCCGCGACACCGACACCCACCACTTCCGCGACACCAACACCTACCACCCAAGCAACTCCCACACCCGCAGCAGAAAACACCACCAATCCCAACTCCCCTACCTCAACCGCAACTACCTTTACCGATATCAGCAAAGCGCCCCCAGAGTTGCGTTCCTACATCAGCGACTTAGCACAGTTGGGAGTCATCACCGTCAAACCATCAAACGCCAAAGGAAATGAATCTGCCACAGGGATTCAATTTGAGCCAAATAAACCAATTACCCGGCGAGAATTCGCCCGTTGGTTAGTTGCTGCCAACAATCGCATTAATGCTAATAATCCCGCTAAACAGATCCGTTTAGCAACCGAGTCAAACCAACCTACTTTCACCGATGTTTCTCGCACCAATCCCGATTTTCCCGCCATTCAAGGATTAGCAGAAGCTGGTTTAATTCCCAGTCCCCTGTCTGGAGATAGCGCCGCAGTGTTATTTCGTCCCGATGCACCCCTGACGCGAGAACAAATGATGCTGTGGAAAGTACCTTTAGATACTCGTCAATTGCCATCATCTGCTAGTTTGGAAACGGTAAAGCAAACTTGGGGATTTCAGGATGTCACTAAAATTGACCCGAAAGCGCTACGGGCAATTTTAGGCGATTATCAAAATGGCGATACTGCCAACATCCGCCGAGTTTTTGGCTACACTACCCTATTTCAACCTAAAAAAGGAGTAACTCGCGCTGAAGCAGCTGCCTCTCTCTGGTATTTCGGTACTCAAAATGAAGGGATATCTGCAAAAGAAATATCAGGATTGAAGAATGAAGGATGAAGTGAGGAGTCAGAATTCAGAATTATCCAAGTCACTTAATTCATCTATCTCCCAATCCCCCCACCTCCCAATCTCCCCA